>JASHUH010000254.1 GCA_030040115.1 Acidobacteriaceae bacterium
ATGTGCATGAACTTACGCCGCACCGTGTTTTGAAAACGCCTGGAAAAAAAGAGTTACTCGCCGGCAATGATGAGGTAGGGGTAAGGGTTGGCAGTAGCCATTTTCGCTATTTTGGGCTGCTCGATTCAATCTCCATATCAAGTTGCCTGTCCGGCTCCTGGGCTGCTCCTTCGAGCCGGCGCCATGGCAAAACGATGAAATACTCTTCCATGCAGCGAGTTGGAGGACAAGAGCAAAAATGATTCCGCTCCTTGTGTTGGCAGCGGCGTTTGCCGCCTTTTGGCTGGCTGGGCTGGCCGCGCCTTACTTTGCAAACTGGCAGCATGCGTTGCGCGCCGCGCTCGGGGTCATGTTCCTGCTCACGGCATCGGCGCACTGGGGACGGCGCCGGCCCGATCTCATGCGCATGGTTCCGCGGCCCATGGGCGATGCAGGGATGTGGGTGACGCTCACCGGCGTAGCCGAAATTTTGATTGCCATCGGACTGCAGGTTCCACGAGCGGCCGCCGTGGTTGCGGTCTTGGCCGCCGCCATGCTGGTTTGCCTTTTTCCCGCCAACGCCAAGGCGGCTCGCGAGGGCTTGACGATCGGTGGCCGCCCCGTGCCGAAGCTCGGCCCACGCCTGGCCATCCAGGTGGTGTTCATCGCTTCCCTGGCGGCCTCTGTCTGGCCAAGCTAGAGTGTAAGTGGATCGATTCGCAATTCCATTCACAAGTGCGGCCCGCCGGAGCGAATTCTGCCGGCCGGATGACAAATAAATTGTCTCTTCGGATCCGAAGAGTGGGGCTTCGATTCCCCGAGAGATTGGAGAGTTGAACTGGTAGGGAGGGCATTTGCCAAAGTATCTGGTCACCGGCGCCGCCGGGTTCATCGGTCGCTCCATTGCCGCGGCGCTTCTTCATCGCGGCGAATCGGTGCGCGGCGTCGACAACTTCATCAGCGGCAAACGCGAAAATCTCGCCGGCCTCGAAGCCATGGAATTCCTCGAAGCCGACCTCGCCGATCTGTCCGCCTGCCGCCAGGCTTGCGCCGGCGTCGAGATCGTCTTTCACGAGGCGGCGCTGGCCTCGGTTCCCCGCTCGGTGGCCGACCCATTGGCGACGAACCGCAACTGCATCGACGCCACCCTCAACCTGCTTCTTGCCGCCCGTGAGGCCGGCGTGCGCCGCCTCGTCTACGCCGGTTCGTCTTCCGCCTACGGGGACACCCCCACCTTGCCTAAAGACGAAGAAATGCCGCCCAACCCTGTCAGTCCCTACGCCGTCGCCAAACTGGCCGGCGAGCACTATATGCGCGCCTTCGCTCGCGTCTACGGCCTCGAAACCGTGGTGCTCCGCTACTTCAACGTCTTCGGTCCGTACCAGGACCCCACTTCCCGTTATTCCGGCGTTCTCGCCACCTTCTGCCGTAAAATGCTGGCCGGCGAGCAGCCCACCATCTACGGCGACGGCGAGCAGAGCCGCGATTTTACGTATATTGAAAACGTGGTCGAGGGCAATCTGCTCGCCGCCGCCGCCCCCGCGGAAAAAGTCGCCGGCCAGATGATGAACCTCGCCACCGGCGCCCGCATCACCCTCAATCAAACCTTCCACATCCTCTGCGAACTTACCGGCTACCGCGGCCAACCTGCCTACGCCGCACCGCGCGCCGGCGACATCCGCCATTCGCTGGCCGACATCCGCCGCGCCGAAGCCTTGCTCGGCTACCGGCCCTTGGTCGATTTCCGGGAGGGCCTGCGCCACACCGTGGAGTGGATGCGAAGCGCTGCCCCTCATGGCTAAGCGGCCGCTTCGGCGTGAAAATCACGTCATTCCCGTTGTGGGGCACGGTCGCGAAATGGCGCGGCCGCGGCGCCGAATTCTTAGCTGAAGTATGCCGTGAGCGTCAGCACCAGCAGAATGACGCCAATGGCGATGGCGGTGTATCCCACGACTTTGGAGAAGTTGATCTGCCAGACGCCCGGCGCCTCGGCGACAAGGCGCTTCTCCAGTTGGCCTTCTTGGATGGCCCGCTCATACTCGAGCGGGCGCTTGGTCTTGAACTCCTCCTCGCTTTCGACACCGGTGAAAATCACCAGGTCCATGGGAAAACTGTCGGGGCGCAGGTGAGTATTCACGAAGTGAATGGAAAAGATGAACAGGATGGCGAGCAATCCTTCTTCGCTGTGAATCACCAGCACCGCGTTCAGCGCCCAGCCGGGCAGGAACCGGGCGAAGAAGGGGGCGAACCACATGGCGTATCCGGAGAAGCCGATGACCACCATTCCCCAAAATACGGCCCAGTAGTCGAACTTTTCCCAATACGCATAGCGCTCGAATTTCGGTTTGGGGCCGAGGCCGACGAACCAGCGTAAGTGGCCGAGGAGGTCCTTAACGTCCTTCCAGTTGGCGACCATCGAGGTCGGCCCCCAAAAGACGCCTCTTTCGCGGTTGAGGACGCCGCGCGTGAAGATTTCCTTGACATGCATGAGAAAAGCGATGGTGAGCGCCACGGCGCAGAGCTTATGAAAGGCGAGAATGGCGCCGAAGCCGCCGACGGCGCGGGCGGCGCCACGCGCCCACACACTGTCGCTGAAGCGCAGACACATGC
>JASHUH010000255.1 GCA_030040115.1 Acidobacteriaceae bacterium
CACGCCATCGATCATGGTCCAGGGAGACGGGATGTAATTCAGCGAAAGATAGGCGTCGAGAGCTTCGAGACTCAACCGCCGTTCGATCTCGGGATGAACCAGAATGCCCTTCAGTTCGGAGGCGAAGAAGAGATCCTCGCCGCGCTCGGCAATGTAGAGCGGCTTGATTCCGATCCGGTCGCGGGCAAGAATCAGGCTTTGCCGGGAGTTGGACCAGATGGCGACGGCAAACATGCCGCGCAATTTCTCAAAGCAGCCGGTGTTCCATTCGAGAAAGGCGTGGAGCACGGTTTCCGTATCGCAGTGGGTTTGAAACCGGTGTCCGCGCGACGCCAGGGTTTTGCGAATTTCGAGATGATTGTAGATTTCGCCGTTGAAGACGATGACGGCGTCGCGATCTTCGGAAAAAATGGGCTGATCGCCCTTGGCAAGGTCAACGATTTTGAGACGGGCCGCGCCCAGATAGCAGTTCGGCGACTGGAAGACGCCCTGCTGATCGGGTCCGCGATGAAGCAGGGTGTTGGTGGCCCGGCGAATGCGCTCTGGATCGGGACGCCAGTTTTTCGCGGTGAATCCGACTATGCCACACAAATGTCCGTCCCTCGTGGAGAAAACCGACTCTTATCGAAAGAAGAGCGCAACAATTTCGTTGATCGTAGCATGGCCCTCCGGGAAGTGTAAAGGCAACCACGGGCGACAGTTGAAGACCGGGAAATGCCGGCGCAGTCGCTCAGGCCCGCTTTATTCCGCTGCTCTATACTTAGACGGACGCTTCATCCGCAGGGCGCCTCTCATAATGAAAGAGTGGGATAATTTGTTCATCTTTCTCCCGCGCGCTTGGCCGCGCCGCATACGGCTGGCGCTCATTGCGGTTCTTTGTCTGGCGGCGGTGACGCTTCTCAGTCTTGCGCCGCGGCTGCCGTTAGGGGCTTCGTATCACGTTTTTGCCGACCGGCGGACCCTGCTCGGGCTTCCTAATGCGTTGGATGTCCTTTCCAACGTTCCCTTCTTTCTGGTGGGCGTGTGGGGACTCGTCTGGCTCATGAGCCGTCGCGGCCGCGCATCCTTTCTAGATCCCAGGGAGCGCGTCCCGTACCTGGTTTTTTTCGCCGGCGTCATGTTCACCGGCATGGGCTCGTTCTGGTATCACCTTGCGCCTTCCAACCGCCGTCTTCCCTGGGACCTCCTCCCGATGACATGCTCGTTTGTCGCCCTGGTCATCGCGACCTACATGGAACGGATCAATATTCGCATTGGGCATTTCGTCCTGGTTCCCATGCTTGTTCTGGGCGCCGCCACGGTTTTGTATTGGTATGTTACGGCCGCTGCCGGACACGGCGACTACAAGTACTACCTGTTTCTGCAGTTCTTCTCGCCTGTGGTTCTGGCGTTGCTTATCGGGCTGTTTCCTCCTCGCTATAGTGGCTTTGGTTATCTGGCCATCGCTTTTGGTCTTTACATCGGGGCAAAGATTTTCGAGAGCTGCGATTTCGCCGTTTACCGGCATCTCGGCCGGACAGTGAGCGGCCATGCGCTCAAACATCTGACGGCCGGAGTAGCTTGTTATTGGATTCTGGAAATGTTGCGCCGCCGTCATCCCGTTTTGAGTGAGCCAACCGTCGGCTTTCCGGCGGCATTCTGCGTCCATTCAAATAACAGCGCCGTCCCCGAAGTTGCGGTTACGCGGAGATCCGATTGAAGACGTCTCTTTTATCTCTTTTGGTTTGCCCCAACTGCCGCAACGGATTCAGCTTGGCGAGCAAGGAGGTTGAGGGCGCCGAAGTGATGAGGGGCACGCTGGCGTGCCATGGGTGCGCCAGCCGTTTTCCCGTGGTTCGCGGAATTCCGCGTTTTGTGGAGGAGGGCCTTAATGCGGAAAAGCAAGCCACGGCGGCGGCTTTCGGCTATGAATGGACGCATTACTCGCAACTCACCGAAGCCGACAAAAAGGAGTTCCTGGCCTGGATTGCGCCGCTAACCCCGGAAGCGTTCAAGGACCAGGTGGTTCTCGACGCCGGGTGCGGAAAAGGCCGCCATATTTATCTCGCCTCCCGGTTCGGCGCGCGGACCGTAGTCGGCGTAGACCTCTCCTTCGCGGTGGAAGCCGCCTTCAAGAACACTCGCGGCCTGCCCAATGTGCATGTGGTGCAGGCCGATATTCTGGACCTCCCCTTCCGCAATCCTTTTACGCTGGTTTACAGCATTGGCGTCATCCATCATCTTCCCGTTCCGAAGGCGGGCTTCCTTGCGATCACCAGACACGTGCAACCGGGCGGCCGCATTTCCACCTGGGTCTATGGCAAGGAAGGCAATGGCTGGATTGAGCTCTTCGTCAATCCAGTGCGCAAGAACATCACTTCGTGGTTGCCCAAGCCGGTTACCCGTTGCCTTTGTGTCCCGCCGGCAATGTTGCTCTATGCAGGCCTCAAGGCACTCTACGCGCCCGCCAAAACCCGGCCTGCCTTAAAGCGTTGTCTACCCTACTCGGAGTATCTCTGTTCCATCTCCGGTTACACCTTTGCCGAAAATCTCTGGAACGTGTTCGACCAGCTCGTGGCGCCCACCGCTTACTACCACAGCCGCGAGGAAGTGGTGGATTGGTTCACGACCGCGGGAGTGGAAAAAGTCACCATCGAACGCCATAACGGCAATAGCTGGCGCGGCACAGGTCTTATTCCCACGCCCTGACCGGCCGATCCATTCTGGCATCGAGCGATGAAGCGCTACGCCAAGCAGGCAGATGAGCTATCGAATCTGGAAGCGCGGGACGAGCCGCAAATTTCGTTCGCGAAGCTTACGCGAGTTGGGGGTTGAATGGGCAAGCTTCGCGAAGACACGCCGGATGAGGGCCTCGGCCGCGACGATTTGAATACGTTTTTCCGGCTGAACGGTCAATGTGACATCCTAGGGAAAAGGAAATGGACCTCACGTGGGAATACGGCCAAATCTGCAAGGGGTTGGCAGGCCACTGCGCCGGTTCGGGTCATCGCCCGAGTAGCCGCGCTCCGTTTCGCCTTCAAAAAATGGGTTCGCGGCTGTGCATTGTCACCTTGGCTGGACTGGCGGCCGCCGCCCGGCATTCGGCAAGCGCCGCCGCGCCTCCGGAATCTGTCCGGGACCCTCTGACCATTGTCCGCGATGCGTCCTGGAACGAGATGCACCACGGCGGTGCGCCTCGTTTTTATCGCTATCGGTTTACCGAGCAGGACCCAAAAGGAAGCGACGTGAAACTGGTGATCGAAACCAACGAGGGCTCCGTTTCGCGGCTGGTCGAAAAGGGAGGCGCGCCGCTGACCGAGACGGACAACGCCGCGGAAATGGACCGGCTCAAAAATCTGCTGGCGAATCCGCAAATTCAACTGCAGCGCTACAGGAAGGAGCGCCAAAACGACGGCCGTGAAGACGAATTGGTGCGCATGTTACCCGATGCTTTTCTCTACACCGACGAGGGAATGGTTCAAGGGCCGAACGGCTCCTGCTACCGACTGAGCTTCAAACCCAATCCTGACTTTGTTCCCCCTGACCGCGAGGGCGAGGTGTTCCACGGCATGGTCGGTGAGCTATGGGTGGACGAATCGCAACTACGCATCGTGAAGATTGACGCTCACCTTGTGTCGGACGTTAATTTCGGGTGGGGCGTGTTGGGAAGGTTATATCGGGGCGGCAGCATACTTGAAGAAAATGCGGACGTGGGCGATCAAGACGCACATCATTGGGAATCGACGTCACTTCAGCTTCATCTGACCGGAAAAATATTGATGATCAAGAGCGTGGATTTCTCGACCAGCCAAACTTCCACGGATTTCCGCCCTGTGGCCTCCGATATCACTTACCAGCAAGCGATCCACATGCTTCTCGAGGGGCCGGCGCCGGCGACGGCGACCGCAGTGTATAACTAGAACCGGTTGCATCGGCGGGGATCGAGACTTTGAGATTCCGGGCTGAAACACCAAAATCGATTCGCGATTTTCCGGCGCGACTTAGGGTAGGCTTCAAATTCGGTGGATGCGGCCGGCTTGTATTCTTGAACAAACGAGTGCTGCCGCCTGAGTAGAGAGATTGCCGCTGAGCGAGAACCATGTCATCCGCAGACTACGCCATGCCGGAAGCATCCGCGATCATGACGCAGGATGTGCTTTACCGCAAAATCGGCTGGCGCCTGATGCCGATTTTGTTCGCGAGTTACATCGCCGCTTATCTTGACCGCGTGAACGTCGGCTTCGCGAAACTCGAAATGCTCGGCGACTTGAAATTCAGCAACGCGGTGTATGGTTTGGGCGCCGGCATCTTCTTCATCGGTTACTTCCTCTTCGAAGTTCCCAGCAACCTGATCCTGCACCAAATCGGCGCGCGGGTGTGGATCAGCCGGTTGCTCGTCACCTGGGGCATCGTGTCGGCGTGCACGGCGCTGGTGCGCACGCCGTGGGAGTTTTACTCGGTGCGCTTCCTGCTGGGCGTGGCCGAGTCGGGATTTTTCCCCGGCATGGTCCTTTACCTCACCTATTGGTTTCCCTCGCATCGGCGAGCCAAGATGGTGGCCCTGCTCATGGCGGGGATTCCGGTTTCGGGGGTGATCGGCGGTCCAATGGGCGGCTACATCCTCCATCGGCTCGCCCACAGCCATGGTCTCGCCGGATGGCAATGGCTTTTCCTGGTTGAGGCTGTTCCTGCGGTGGCGCTGGGCCTCGTGGTTTTCCTCCGGCTCGACGATCGCGTTATGGCCGCCCGTTGGCTGTCGGAAGAAGAAAAGCGGCGCATCGCCGCCGAAATCAGCGCCGACGCTCCCGCCAAAACCCACCACACCATCCGCTCCGTCTTCACCAGCCCGCGGGTGTGGCTGCTCGGCGCTATTTACTTTGGGATCGAGATGGGCTCCTACGCCATTGGCTTCTGGCTGCCCACGATCATCCGCCGCTCGGGCGTCAGGAACGCCTTCGACATCGGGTTGCTGACCATGGCGCCTTACGGGCTGGCCCTCATTGCGATGATTCTCGTCGGCCGCCACGCTGACAAAACCCGCGAGCGCCGCTGGCACGTGGTGGCGCCGTGTTTTATTGCGGTGGTGGGCTTTTTGGTGTGCGCCGCGTTCGGCGCAAACACCGCCATGGCCATGCTCGGCCTCATCCTGGCCGTGGTCGGGGTTATCTCCGCGTTGCCCATGTTCTTTTCGCTACCCACTTCGTTCCTGGGCGGGGCCGCGGCGGCGGCGGGCATCGCGCTGGTGAATTGTACGGGCAATCTGGGCGGATTCATCAGCCCCACCCTCATCGGCGTCCTCACCACGCATACAGGCTCGCTCGAGTCAGGCCTTTTGCTCGTCGCCGGATGCATGACGGCGTCGTCGATTCTGATACTCGCGTTGATTCCGGCGAAGCTGGTGAATCATTAATCCACCAGTGCTCTCCAAAAGAGGCAACAGCAGTTATGACTACGGGTTTACGCAAAGGGCTCACCAGTTACGGCGACGCGGCTTTTTCCCTGTTCCATCGCAAGGCGTTCATCAAGGCCTTGGGCTACTCCGACGACGCGCTGGATCGCCCCATTGTGGGGATTACCAATACCGGGAGCGATTACAACCCCTGCCACGGCAACATGGCGGACCTCGTCGAAAGCGCCAAGCGCGGGGTTCTTCTCGCCGGCGGGCTGCCCATGGTGTTTCCCACCATCTCGATCCACGAGAGCTTTGCTTATCCCACCTCCATGTTCCTCCGCAACCTGATGGCCATGGATACCGAGGAGATGATCCTCGCTCAGGCCATGGACGCCGTGGTGCTGATCGGCGGCTGCGACAAGACGCTGCCCGCTCAGGTAATGGCCGCGGCCAGCGTGGATCTGCCCGCCATTGTGATTCCCACGGGGCCCATGTC
>JASHUH010000256.1 GCA_030040115.1 Acidobacteriaceae bacterium
CGGTGTAATTCGGACCGGTTTGCACATAATCGGCGAACGGGCCGATAACGGCCAGCGTCTTCATCTTGCTCTTGTCCAGCGGCAAAAGGTGGTTCACATTGGCCAGCAACACAATCGATTCCTGCGCAGTTTTCAGCGCCAGCCGGCGATGCGCCGGTGAATCGATCACATCCCGACCGAGCTTGTTGTAGGGAACCATATCCGGCGGGTCAAACTCGCCGAGCCGAAAACGGATTTTGAGGACTCTCCGCAATGACTGATCGATATCCTTCTCTGGCAGAAGACCCTCATCGAGCGCCATCGGCAGCGCGGTCGCATAGGAGCCGTCATCCAGGTCGCTTCCCGCAAGAATCGTCTTGGCTGCGGCCAGCTGCAAGGTCGGGTACTTCCGGTACTCGCTCACAAGGTTTCGCACTGCACCGCTGTCAGGAACGACGAAACCCTGGAAACCCCACTCCCCGCGCAGAATTTCCGTAAGCATCATCCTGTTCTCAGCATTGGGCATGCCGTTAATGCCGTTGTATGAGGACATGATGGAGGAAGCTTTGCCCGCCATGGTCCCAGCTTTGAACTGAGGCAGGTAATAATTCATCAGCGTCTGCTCGGGCACCCTATCGTTCGCCGTCTTCACGCGATCCCTTTCATCGTCGTAGGCGGCGAAATGTTTGAGCGTGGCGGCCAATTCAAGATACTTCGGGTTATCGCCCTGCATTCCCTGCACATAGGCCACGGTGATGCGCGATGCTAACAAAGGATCTTCGCCGAACGTCTCCCAGATCCGGCCCCAACGTGGATCGCGATCCATATTAATTACGGGCGAACGATAGACCAGCCCATTGTGCGCAATCCTCTTTCCGTCCGGAGTGATGGTGACCTTCTGGCCACGAACGCTTTCCGTCGCTCCCTGCACCGTGCGCCAGTAGTTGTAAACCGCTCTGCCTTCATCGGCAATAGCGCCGGCCACTTGGTGGATCAGAAGTGGATCCCATGTGGCCGCCATACTGATCGGCACGGGAAACATTGTGGTCGGTTGCGACCACACGATGCCATGTAGGCTTTGATTCCAGCCATTCATCGCCGGGATCTTCAGCCGGTCAATATCGGGTGCGGTCGTGCTCAGCAGCGAGATCTTTTCGGTTACCGTCAACTGACGCATCAGATCGTCGACTCGCTCATCGAGCGGAAGCGATGGATTGAGATAAGCCGATTGTGCACTCGCCCACAACGGGAACCCGAGAGCAATAGCCAACACGCCTGAAGCAGCTTTCATCATTTTCCTTTTCTTTCAATGAATGTATCTGATCGTGCAGGCTGCAGTTGAAGCAAGATGAAATGTTCCATCCTTGCGCATCACAACCTGCCGCAAGAATGGGACGTGAAGTCCTATCTGACGGCTGCTCCCGAGACGCTGAAATGGCCTCTTTCCGACAGGTTAAGCCTTAACGGCCTGCATGGCTCATCTCGAACGCCAGGATCTTTTGGACCTAGCTGGGTGGATCCGCTCTTCAGGCGCCAAACCGCGGAGAAAGCTCTGCACATTCGAGTCGCTGGGCCGCTCTCCAGGGGGGCATTTAAGCATGGAAGCTGATTTTGCTAATATTTCAGCTAATCTGGACCGAGACGGACATTTCGCTCCGGATCTGACTGTCCGCATGCCTACATACACAATTTCATATGGGAACGATGACAGCACTTTGAGGGTGGCAGAATGAGGAAACCAAAGATAGCAGTTTGGATGGGATGTCTGATGGCAGCTTTGCTGAGCGCACAGGTGTTTGCGCAAGTGGGCGGCCCCTTCAAATATATTCAGGTCCCAGGAAAAGGCGTAGGGAAAGCTTCCAGCGCCGGGATGCTGACCAACGGCACGCTTTACGTGGCGGGACAAAACGGCCGCAATGCCGATGGCCGCATCCCGACCGATATCGGACAGGAGACGACCCAGGCCATTGACAACGTTCGCGGCGTGCTGCAGGCTGCGGGCATGGATCTTGGCAACCTGGCGTGGATCAACGTCTACGTTGCGGGCACCGACAATTTAGACGCCGTAGAGAGCGCCTATTGGAAGGCGATCGGGTCGAACCCCCCGGCGCGGAGCGTGCAAGTCGTGGGCGCGCTCGCGGCGCGATGAGCGGGTTGAGATCAACGGCATAGCATCGAGCGAAACCGTGAATCGCAAGGTGATCCACCCTGATGGATGGCCGCAGGCGCCTGGCATAGATCCCCCGGGAATCCAGATTAACGATGTCCTCTATATGTCGGCGATGGGTGGAGTGGATCCGGTGACAGGGAAGATGGCGGCGGATTACCCCGGGGAGGTGAAGCAGGCTCTCGATAATGTGGCCACCATCCTGAAGACGGCGGGCATGACGATGAAGAACGTGATCTGGGTGAATCCGTTCTCGACCCCGGGAAACAATGGGCGTGCGATGAACCAGATCTACGCGTCTTACTTCGAGTTCGGCAATACTCCGGGACGGGCGACGATTACGATGGAGGGTCTGCCGAAACAGCAGCATTTTATCGCCTTCTGCATCGCGGGCGCGGATCTCTCAAAGAGGCACACCACCCTGCCTCGCAACATGCAACCGAGCCCGACAGCGAGCCCCGGCATTGTCTATGACGACACCTACTATATGTCGGCGAAGAGTGGCTTCATTCCCGACCAGGGCGTGGTTACGCCGGATGTGCTGCTGCAACTGCGGCAAACGATGCGCAACCTGCTCGATGACCTGCAGTATGCGCCGGACATGGACTTCCCGGACGTGGTGTTCGCGACCGCGTATCTGACTGACATCCACACGGATGAAGACAAGTACCTGGACCTGTATGGGACTTTCTTTAAAAGCGGCCACTTCCCGGCGCTGACGGTGCTGCAGCAGGAGTCGCCGCAATCACGCGCGGCAGGCGGCTTTGCGCAGGCAGCTCCTGGGAGGCCACCGGCGCCTCCTTCAAAGGAGCAGATCTCTTTCATCGCTGTGCAGCAGCCCAAGTAACGGGATCAAGCGTGGAGACTCGTTTTGCCAGGTAAGCGTTCGGAATCCCTCTTTGGCCTGAACCGGAAGTTGCGCCCAGGAGCGAATCAAGCGGCTACAAAATCAAGCGGCTACAAATTGTTTTGCAATCGCTTGTTCTGTCGTCAGAGCCTGGCCGCGACCGCCTTGGTTTCGGTGTAATGCTCCATAACTTCCTTACCCATTTCGCGGCCCCAGCCGGATTGTTTGTAGCCGCCGAACGGCCAAGCGGGGTCGCCGTAATTATGGGTATTGATGCAGACGGTGCCGGCTCTGATCTTGCGCGCCATCATGTGGGCGACCTTCAAGTTCCGCGTCCAAACGCTTGAGGACAGGCCATATTCGGTGTCATTGGCGAATTTGGCGACGGCATCAAGGTCCGAATCGTCGAAGGACTGGACACATACAACCGGTCCGAAGATTTCTTCGCGCACAACCTTCATCGAGCGATCGGTGCGGGCGAGGACCGTCGGTTCGACAAAATAGCCTTGA
>JASHUH010000257.1 GCA_030040115.1 Acidobacteriaceae bacterium
AGCGGCGGCGTCTATGTGGAATTCAAGCCCGACAGCGGCGAAGTCCTGAAAGAACTGTTGCCCACGGTTGCGGCCTTCTCGACATCAGGCGCCGAAGGCCTGGACCGGCTTATGTTGCCGAAGACGGCCGAAGCGCGGCAATTGCAGGGGAGCCTGCGCCTCATGCTTGGCAATGGCGACAGGAAGTAACAACCGCACATCGAGGACCTTGCCACGGCAGGAAACTCGAGCCAGAATCCGGCGGCGCGGGGGCAATAGGAAGAAAGGGGTCGAGATGGATTCGGAACTGGAAAGCTTCAAAACGAATATCGATCTCAGGGCCTATGCGGCTTCCAAGGGATATGAGCGCGACCGCAAGGAGAGCTGGGCAGGTTCCGATGTAATGCGCCATCCGGCCACGAACGACAAGATCGTCGTAAAGTTCGGCACGAAGCGCGCTCCGAATCACTGGGGCTACTATTCGTTCCGCGATGAAGACGACCACGGCACCATCATCAATTTTGTCCAGCACCGCCTTAAAATAAGCCTCGGCGCGGTGCGGAAAGAATTACGTCCGTGGATCGGTGAGCCGCCAGTCCCTGTCCCCATCTTTGCTCCGCCGGTCAGGACGAACCGGAATCGCTCGGATGTCGACACTGATTTCGCTCGGATGCAGATCAGCCTGCGCCATCCTTACCTTGAGAATGAACGAGCCTTGCCCGGCTCTCTGCTCGAATCGGATCGCTTTGCCGGGCGGATACACATCGATCGCAGAGGCAACGCGGTATTCCCGCATTTCGACGCCGAGGGCCTCAGCGGGTACGAACTGAAGAATGTCGGCTTCACCGGCTTTGCCTCCGGCGGCACGAAGGCATTATGGCTATCGCACGAATTCCCTGGCGATAACCGTCTGGTGTTCTGCGAGTCCACAATCGACGCCCTGAGCCATGCGGCGTTGTTTCCCGACAATCGCGCCCGCTACGCCTCTATTGGCGGCAATACCAGCCCGCAGCAGCCGGACCTTATCAAGGCCGCCGCGGCGCGAATGCCTCTGGATAGCGAAATTGTAGCCGCCATGGATAACGACGCTATCGGCGCAAAACTAACCGAAGTTGTGCGAAATGGTGTGTTGTTAACGGGGCGCATCGATCTGCGCTTCACGGTGCATGAGCCGCTCGGCTTCAAGGATTGGAACGACCAACTCCGCGCGAAGCCCCTGCCCTTCCTTCCCTTGCGCCAGAAGGAGGCCGCGCCGCGGTAAGGCGATCGCCAATGTCCGAGATGGGGGACAAATTCGATCTGTTGACGCTCGCCGATGTCGCCGAGCTGCTGCATTGCTCGAAGGCGCATATCGGCAAGGTCATTGACGGCCGCGTCTCGGGCTGCGCCGCAATCCCCTGCATCCGCCTCGGGCGCCGGAAACTCGTGCGCCGCGAATCCCTCGCCGGGTGGCTCGAAAGGAACGAACACGCTAACATGGAGCCATCGCTGGTAAGCGGTGTCCGGAAGCGCGCATAGGAGGATTTATGCGGCAACGGCACCAAACGGGAGGTTTGAAAAAACAGCGCGGACGCTGGCTCGGCCTCTGGTGGGTCAACGGCAGGCGCAAGAGCCGGGTTCTCGGTTTCGTGAAGGACATGACGAAATCGAAAGCCCGCGAGGAAATCGGAAAGATCGTTGCGGAAGAGAATGCGAAGCGAGCGGCGCAAAGCCGGGTGTGGCGTTTCGGGGAATTCGTCGAAAAGGTGTTCTTCCCCTACTACAGCCGGAAATGGAAGGCGTCGACGCGCGGGAGCACGATGAACAGGATCTCCATTCATCTCGTCGCGGATTTGAGAGACCGGGAGCTTGCCGGTTTCACGCGGGATGAGTTGCAGGATGTGCTTGACCGGAAGGTGGGGAAAGAAAGCCTTTCCTTCTCGACCGTCGATCATCTGCGGTGGGATATCAAGCAGGTGTTCGACATGGCGCTCGCGGAAGGCCATATCGCGCGCAATCCCGCAACGCTGCTTTTCACCCCGAAAGAGGCGGCAAAGCCCAAACGGGAAACCATGACCGTCGCGGAAGTCCAGACCTGTTTCCGCGTTCTCGGGCCCAGAGAAAGGCTGATCGCCAAATTGGCCATTCTTGCGGGCATGCGCCCGGGCGAGATTTTCGCGCTGACCTGGGGCGAGATGACGTCGGCCTACGCCAATATCCGGCAGCGGGTTTACCGGGGCGTCATCGACAGCCCGAAGACGGAGCAGTCCTTTCGCAAGGCGGCTTTGTCCGAGGGTCTTTTGCGCGAGATCGAGGCCTGGCGGAAACAGGCTCCGTCAACCGCGGCCGATGCCTGGGTGTTTCCTTCGGAGCGCATGACGCCGCTCGCCAAGGAAAATGTCTGGCGGCGGCACATAGGCGCAAAGCTGGAAAAGGCCGGCCTCGGCTGGGTCAATTTCCAGGTGATGCGCCGGACCCATGCAAGCCTCATGAGCGACCTTGGCGTCGAGGGCAAGCTCGTCGCCGACCAGCTCGGGCACAGCCTCGATGTCAACCAGAACGTCTACACGCAGTCGGCCGTCTCAAAGCGGCAGGATGCGGTCAATCGGTTGGAGATTTCGCTTAACGGAGTTCAAACGGAGTTCAC
>JASHUH010000258.1 GCA_030040115.1 Acidobacteriaceae bacterium
GGTCGCCAAATACCGGGAGGACATGAATATTCCTTCAACCCATCAGCGGCGGCGGCGAGATTAATTTCGGGCTTTTGGCGTGACCCCGTCGCCGGGAAGAGCTGCGTTTTGCCGGTTCGTCAGCGCCTGGCTGCTGAATCGCCCGCGCATCTGGTTCACGGCGACCAGCCACGGAACCGCGGCGGAGAAAAGGAACCGGGCGGCAATGGCGCGCAAGCCAAAGCGGCACAAGAGGCGCCAATCGCGGTGAAAGGCAAACCAAGCTTCCAGCGCCAGCACCGCCAGTAACGGAATGAACGTCCAGGGCAGGATGGCCAGCGCCAGGACCTGCAGCAGGCAGCGCGCCGCATGGCGAAAGAGCCGCGCCCGGCGCACGCCGGCCTGGCCGTCGCTGATCGCGTACCGCGCCATTTGCCGGCAGGCGAAGCGGAAGCTGTTTTGAGGCCGGTAAATGGCCTTGGCGTTAGTCACAAACGCAGTCTTGGCTCGCCGCCGCGCCTGGGCATCGAAGAGGGTGTCTTCGCCTACCAGCACCCCCTCGGGAAATCCACCGAGACGTTCCCAAAGCGCACGGGTGAAAGCCATCGACCGCGCGGTGCACGACTTGGTCGGCTCTTCAAGCGAGAGCTTGATGCTGAAGAAAGGCGCCGAAGCCAAATCCCATATTGTGTGTCCGCCGGGGGTCATATCGAGGCATGAGCCTCCCAATGCATACTCGGCGTCGCCGGCGATTAAAGGCGCGGTCAGGTTCCTAAGCCAGTCGGGCGCGTAGGTGCAGCCGGCGTCTGCGCAGGCGATGACGGGGGATTTCGCCGCGGCAATGGCCACGTTCCGCCCGCGCGAAACCGGTCCCGCAGAGTACTTGAGGCTGCACCTCTCATCACGGATCGCCACCAGATGGGGATCGCGTGTTTGGGCCTCCACGAGCCATTCCCATGTTCCGTCCGTCGAGCCGCCGTCAACGACAAGCATTTCCGCGGCGGGCGGCGCTTGCGCCAACAGGCTCGCCACCGCGCGGCCGATCTCCTGCGCCTCATTGAGGACGGTCATGACGATGCTGACAGGTTGCATATAAAAACGCAGCTATTAGCTATCAGCTTTTAGCTACTAGCTACTAGATTACGGCTTCAGGGTTTCAGCTACGCGGTGAGGCGTTCGAGCTGATCGGGTTTCACGATGGTCATGCTGGCGCCCTTGATCGTGATCCACTGGTCGCGACGGAACTGGTTCAGGAGGCGGGTTACAGTCTCGCGCGAGGTGCCGGCCATATTGGCGATCTCCTCGTGGGTAAGGGCCATGGTGAAGCGGATCTCCGGCTTGCCGTTCGCAGCCGCCCGCCCCCAATCGAGCAGCAACCGCGCCAGCCGCCCGGCTGCCGAACCGGAGAGCGCCAGCCGCTTGGCGTCGTGAAAGACCGTGAGGTACTCGCCGGAGAGGGCCTGGGCCGCGTGCATGGAGGCGATGCCATGGCGAGCCAGGAAATCGACGAACTCCTGCTTGCGCACCGTTTTCACCTGGCAGGGCTCAATGGCTTCGGCCGTGACTTCATGGGCAACATTGGCCAGCACCGCGCTCAGACCCATGACGTCACCCGGACCCGCGATCTTCAAGATCATGGTTTTGCCATCACGGGAGGTAGAGGAGATTTTGACTTGACCGTAGCAGATGACAAACACGTTGCGCGCCGGGTCACCCTCTGCAAACAGCTTGGCCCCGCGCGCGTGGCTCATCATAATCCCGATTTTGTCGTAATCGGCAAGCGCCTCGGAAGTCAGATTACAGAACATGCGCAGATGGCGGTGTTCGCAGTTCAGGCAATCTTCCGGAGGGTGATGAGAATGGATTAAAACCATGCCTTCACCGTGAGTGTTTACCTGAAGTATAGCTCATTTTGGCAGTAGCACCGGAACTTTTCAGAACATCAACATTGCGGTATGGCGGACCTCGCTCATCGCCTGCGCGGTTCTAACTCCTCTAAGCTAGAGGCTTTCGCGGGAAGCTGCTCGCCGCCGAAGGGGAATGGCGCGGGTCAAGCAACAAACGCGATAGGCGCGGGAAACCTCGCGCGCCAGCTCTTCCAAAAGGCGCATACGCAGGGGCGGGTAGGATTCAAACGCCTGCCGGAGTGGATCGATAGGAAGCAGCAGCGCAGTCCCGGGGGTAACCGCATTGAGCGAATAGGTGTGCCGGCTCTCGCCGAGCGCGGCGGCCAACTCAACCAGATCGCCGGAACGCACGGGTCCCAAGGCCAAACGGGTCTTCAGCCGTTCGGCCTTGCGCTCGAAGGCGCCGGAGACGACGAGATATAGCCCCTTGCAATCGGCGTTTTGACGGAAGACCGATTCACCCGCCTGGAAATCGACACACCGGGCGGTCTCGGTGAGCAGATTTCCCGTCTCCGGCGGGCATTCCAGAAGCTCCGTCAGAGGGCGTGCGGTCACAGCGTGTTTTGGCGCGGTTTTTGCCTCGATGCTCACATCTTCCTCGTCTTCGGCCCGGGCGTCAGTCTCTGGCGTCTCGAATCGTGTCTCATTTGCGGCGCAATTATGGTTGCGGCGCGGTCCCGCACATCGAAGCCCTTGAGCCCGCCGGCGGCAGAAATGAAAATTCCCTTTGGCTTCAGCCCTGTTTCCCCCCCTCGGGCCCGACAGTTCTCAAGCCGCCGCGCACCGGCTCTCAAGCCTGCGCCAAGGTCTCGGACTCATGCGTGAGCGACACGTGCCTCGCTTCAGGCGGCACGCACAAGACCGGCACGCGCGAGCGCGCCAGCAGCGCAAAAGCCGTCCCATGAGGTCCCGGAGCGCCACTTGTCCTCTTCACTCCCACGACCAGGATGGCCGGATGATGGGTTTCGATCACGCTCATGATCGAATGCACCGTGTCCCCATCCTTGACGATGCATCGTAGCGGGACCTGCCCAGTTGGCCGCAAACCAAACTCCTCCAAGCGGGTTTTGCAGGGGTTCAGAAACGCCGACGCTTCGGCCGCGGTGCGCACGTGCAGGATCAAAAGCGGACGCTTGAAAGTTTCGGCCAGCGAGTAGGCGGTAGCGACCGCGGCCGGGGCTGCATCGTTCCGCTCCATCGCCAGCAGCACCGGTCCACCCGGCTGGGGGCGATGGGCGCCAGCGTTCCAATCCGCAGCTACGGCCAACACCGGACAAGGCGCGATCCGCACCAGTTGCTCTGCAATCGCTCCCACCACCAGCGGCCCTGCACCGTCCTTGCCTTTGGTGCCGATCACAATCAATCCGGCGTCGTACTGCTGCGCCACGTCAGCCAGCATCTGCGCGACCGTTGCCTGGCGCACCTCGGCGTGGCTGTGAATTCCCTCGCGCAGAAGTTCGCGGGCCATGTTGTCGAGTGCTGCGCGCGCCTTTTGCGAAAGACCGTCGAGAACCTGGCCCGGGGCCGCATCCACGGCGGCAAAATCCAGAGGATCGACGCTGTACGCCAGCACCATGCGCGCTGCGTAGGCGCGAGCCAGTTTGCGCGCATACTCAAGCGCTCCCTCTTGTTGCCCATCCAGTTCGGTCGCCAGCACGATGGTCTTCAAGCCGTCGCGAAAGCTCACGGTCGCCTCCCTCTGTTCAGCCTTGTTCGCCGATTGACCATTGGCTTCCGAGTTTGCGCTCCCAATCCTGAGGCAGGCAGTGACTCCATTCACCCCGAGTGGTGATAGAGGTCACACGCCCCATTGAGCCGTTCAGGACCAAGGAGAAAACGTGATCCGGGCATCGGCTGGCCAGCTCGGGAGCGCTTGGGTCCGGGCCGGCGAACGATGCCCGCAGGATGTCCTGGCAAGTTTCCCCATGGTTCCGGGTTCGGCTGAGGTTTTGGTTCTTGCGGTCCGCGCTCAGAAGTAGCGGTTTTAGCTACAATCGCCGGGTCCCACCCCCCATGTTTTCATTCCCCGGGAGCAACTCCTTTATTTTCATGGATTTGCCACATGCGCCGCGAGGTAACTGCATGAAAACAAATATAGTTGTGCGCAGCGATCAGAAAACAAAGGGCTTGCGCTTCTCCGTTTCGGCTTTTCTCTGGGTATTTCCGGTTTTCTTCGGTTGCAATCTCTCATGGATTGCCTCTGATTTTCGCTGGATTGCGTGATTCGGCGCCAGCGGCGCTGTTTTTGGGGCGTGATTTTGCTTCCATGCCCGGTCCTCCCAGGAAACCGGATGGGCCGACTTTCAGCGAAAAGCAATCCAGTTTTTCCGGCTTGGATGCTTTCTATTATGGCGAAAGGCGCGAAATTACCGGCAAGTGGACGGAGGAATTTTTTGGGGGGCGCGTGGGCGCGCGGGGAGCGAGCCAGCGGGCAGGCAAGTGCGAAATACGAGCCCAGTTGAGATCGGGGCTTCCCGGCGCTCATCCGGCGCGGTTCCATTGCAGCATGGAAAGCCCGCAGGAATTTTCAGCCCGCGCTGCGCGGCTCCTGGCCGAGGCGAAGCGTCTCAGCTCGCAATTCGGCGACGACTACGCCGAGCTAAACCGATGGATGGCTCAGGCCAAGCGCCGCCGGATGACTTGGGTTGACGGCCTGGCCTTCGCCATCGAGCGAATGAGGGCCGACGCCCGCCCGTGTTTCGTAAAGGGTGGTTTCCGAAACTCGCGGAAACACAGCAAAGATTCCGCCCACCGACAGGCCTGAGGCCCGATGAATAATTTTAAAGCTAACTTGGCTAGCCGATTCGTGTCGCGAAAGGCCACTGATCAGGTCGTCTTGGAATTGGGTTCACCGCATGACCAGCTCTATAAGAGCGAAGCGATGATGCTCAACACTATTTGCGTTGCATCTACGAGGACCTGATTTATTTGACCCCATTCGGCTGCGCACCAGCGGCACCGGGCGGATTCTGCTGCTGGTTATTGGGGTCAGTAAAGGAGGTGAAAAGGGGTGAAACACCGTACAGAACCAGGTTTCCATCATCTTGGAGCACCAAGGCCGTCCCTCGTCTCGTCGGCAGAGCGGTATCTGTAGCCCAAACAGGCTGATTTGCAACATCGTAAACAGCTAGGGCGTGTTCACACTATTCGCAGCGCTTC
>JASHUH010000259.1 GCA_030040115.1 Acidobacteriaceae bacterium
AAGCTAGAGATGGCTTGGCGCTTCTCGACCGACGCGCTCGGCCGCGAGCCCGACGCTGACTACATGTCGACGCCGCTCCTCGTCAACGGGCGCATCCTCACGACTGCGGGATCCCGCCGTGACGTTGTCGCGCTCGACGCGGGCACAGGCGAGCTACTCTGGCTGTATCGCAAGGACGAGGGCCAGCGCGGCGGCTCGCGTGGCGGCCCTGGCCTTGGTGTAGCCTATTGGACCGATGGCGACCGGGAGCGCGTTCTCTATGTCACGATCGGCTACCAGCTCATTTCGCTCGACGCCAAGACCGGCCTTCCCGATCCCAAATTCGGTGCAGAGGGTATCGTCGATCTTCGCCTCGATGACGACCAGCAAATGGACATGACTCGCGGCGTGATCGGTCTACATGCGCCGCCGGTGGTGGTGCGCGATGTCGTCATCGTCGGCGCGGCTCCAACCGCCGCCGTCAAGGGCTATGTACGCGGGTTCGACGTGAGGACTGGCCAGCGCAAATGGATTTTCCACACCGTTCCCCGCAAGGGCGAGTACGGCTACAGCACCTGGCTCAAGCCGGAGCAGACGGAGACCATCGGCAACACTGGCGCGTGGGCGCCGATGTCGGCAGATTCGGAACTCGGACTCGTCTACGTCCCCGTCGAGCTGCCGACCGCCGATTCTACAGGTTTGGGCCGCTGGGGAGATAGCCTTTTCAGCGATTCGCTTGTCGCTCTCGATGTCGAGACCGGCAAGCGCAAATGGCATTACCAGACGGTCCATCACGGTTTGTGGGACCGCGATGTTGCGTGCGCAGCAGTCCTCTGCGACATTGCAATGGACGGCAAGATCGTGAAAGCGCTCGCCTTGCCGTCGAAGCAAGCCTATGTGTATGTGCTCAATCGGGAGACCGGCAAGCCGATTTGGCCCATTCCCGAGTGCTCGGTTCCGACGGGCGATGTGCCGGGCGAATGGTATTCGCCGACGCAGCCGATGCCGACCAAACCGCCGGCCTTCGACCGTCAGGGGGTGCACCAGGACGACTTTGCCGACTGGACGCCGGAGATTCATGCGCGCGCACTTGCGATCGCAAGCCACTACAGGCTGGGGCCGCTCTACACGCCCCCAGCCTTCTATAAGCCGGATGGCCCCTGGGGAACCATGATCGTGCCCGGAACCCAGGGCGGCGCCAACTGGCCTGGCGCCTCCTATGATCCTGAAACCCACATGCTCTATGTTTTTTCCAAGAGCGTAATCGAGGTGGAAGGAATCGGACCCAGCTGGATGGATCCCAAGAACATGGTGAACGTGGTGTTCACGGGAACCACGTCCCTTACCCAGGACAATGGCGGCGGCGGCTTCGGCGGCCACTATCATTCACTAGGATTTTTTGGTCGTCGTTCGAATATCGATGACAGCATCAGCGCACCCATCAAACCGCGCATGCTCTCCATCGAAGGGCTGCCGATTCTCAAGCCGCCTTATGGCCGCATCACGGCCATCGACCTCAGTCAGGGAACCATCGCCTGGCAAGTGGTCCATGGCGAGACGCCGGATCACATCAAGAACCACCCGCGGCTCAAGGACCTCAATATTCCCCGCACCGGACAATCGGGTATTCTCGGCACCCTCACCACCAAGACTCTCGTGATTTGCGGCGACTGCGGTCTCTTCAGCGACGAGAAGGGCGTGAAAGGCGCCCGGCTGCGCGCCTATGACAAGGCGACGGGCGAGGAAAAAGGGGCGGTCTTCATCCCAATTGTAACCACCGGCGCTCCGATGACCTATATGCACGGAGGCAGGCAATATATCGTCGTCGCACTAGGCAGCAGCAATGGCGCCTCGCTCGCCGCCTTCCGGCTGCCGGAGGCCTAACCTGTTATTGAAAGCAGTTTCAGATGTTCAGAATTTAAAGACGATGTAGAGGAGTGGATGAGACCGATTTTCGCATTGTTACTGGGCGTCGCAATTTGCGGGGGAGTTTCCAACGTAGTTCATGCGCAGGACAGCACGCCGGCTTCCTCCGGCGTTTACACGGAACAACAAGCGGCACGGGGCAGCGCGCTTTACCAATCGAAGTGCGCCTCGTGCCATGGCGCCGATCTGTCAGGTGGCGGAACCTCGCCTGCGCTGGCCGGCCCCGATTTCCTGGCAAATTGGACGGGCCGGCCCGTGGCCGCTCTGTTTGACACGATTCATAAAACCATGCCGGCCGATCAACCGGGCACACTTACCACGCAACAGGCCGCGGACCTGATTGCGTTTCTTCTGCGCGCCAACAGATTCCCCGCGGGAAAAACCGAGCTTCCGGCAGACACGGTTCATCTGAAACATATCCTCATGGATCAAGCGCCGTCTGCACCCGGAAACTGACGAGATTTAAGCAAATTTTCTGCGGGTCTACGCTGAGGCCGTTGGCAAACGAGCGGCTCTTCTTTCCAAAAACGCCGCTCTTCGAAAGACTTGGTGGTGCATAGCGATAGGAAATCCGCTCAGAGAGGAATCGTGCGCGTCGCGCAAGCCATGGCCTGAGGGGGGATTCTTGCGATCTCCGCCCGCGCCGCAATCCGGGCCCTGATCAAAAAGCAGCGGTTACAATTACTATCCCGACCAAGAACAGGGAATGGACTGTCTCCAACCCGCGGCTCACTGTTTTCGCGTCTGGAACCGAACGGAGGAACCGCGCCGCCCCAGGTCGATCAATATCAAAGCGCCTTGACGCGGTATAGGACGACCCCATGCGATGGCACAACAGCGCCGATGGCGCCGCCTTTTTCCTCGATTTTGCCTGTCCACAGGTTTTGCGAGGAATAGCCACGTACATTCTCTGGGAGGCCCACGGCAGATGCTTGTATAACGACGTTCTCCGCCTTAGAGCCGGTGTTGAACAAACCAACGATCACGTCTCCGTTTGGTTCCCGCTTGAAGAACACCTGCTGGTTGCCCGTGTTGAGAACCCTTTTGGCAGCGATCGAATCCTGGTCAACAGCGAGCACTGCGGTGTTTTTGAGGTAATTTTGCAGATCCGGTTGGTTAAGGTGAGTAAGATCGACGCCGAGGATGAGAGGCGCCGCTCCAAGGGCCCACAGGCTTATCTGCGTTTGACCCTCGACTGGAGTAAGTCCGTCATTGGTGCCATTTCCTACCTCGATGGAGTCATAGTCGTTGAACCCTCCGGGGCCAGCGTAAGGCTGCCATTCGGCTACACGGTCGAAACGCATCTTGACGTTTGCCCAAGAGGTCAGCGGATAGCCGGTTCCGCCCTTTTCGCAGTCATAGCATTCAATGTCGGGTGTCGCTACCCACTGATTCGCGTATTTCATCAATGTAGGGGCGATGGCCTGTGTAAAGTTCCCCGGTGTGACGTCGAGGACCATCGGTCGACCGCTTTGCCGTATGGCATTCGACCATGCCTTCACGTCGGCGGCGTTGCTGTTTTGCGTACCGTCGAGTTTGATGTAATCGACGCCCCATGCCGCGAACATATCCGCCCAGGAATTGATATACTGTCGCGCTCCGGGCTTACTAAAGTCAATGCGAACCATTCCGCGGCAGTTGTAATTCTTCTCCTCTACAGACGGTTCGGCAATCTGAGCAGCGGTGTACGGTGTGCCCTTAATCTGCGTGTTTTTGCTTACTGCCTGCCTGGAAATACCGGGTGTGACATAAATTCCGAACTTCAGCCCGAGGCTGTGGATGTAGTCAGCGACTACCTTTATGCCATTTGTGTTTCCGCTGGCCGGGAATCTCGAGGAATCTGCCACCCAGCGGCCATAAGCTCCGACGTTGGGACCCTGAGGGCCCGGACACTGGTACCAACGGTCGTCAAGATTTATGTAGTTGTAACCGATATTCTGCAGACCGGATTTCTGCAGCGCACGCGCTTGAGCTTCGATCTTCGCTGCCGTGGGATGCTCGCGGAGAAAGCTCCAACTACTCCAACCTAGAACGGGTTTGCGCTCGAGGCCATTGTTTTCTGCCCTGGCGTTCTGCAGGCCGCCCACACCTGCCAAGAACACGATGATCAGTGCAGGCGTGAAAGTAGGCGTGAATCTCCTCATAGAAATCATTCCTTTGATTCCACCCCTCGGTCTTTCCTTCCCCTGCTCACCGCCAGTTTCTCCAAATAGACCGCTGAACGAAATTCCATCATGGTTATTCAAACTTCGGCGCTTTCGCCCATTTAACCCTCATGATCCGCGAAGGGAAGGCGCGGAAGTTCCCTTCTGCTGCAAACATGTTGTGAATACGGTGTTTAGGTAACGAGGCAAACTTGCGCGTGTCCGATGATAGCACAACACAGTGTTTGCCGGTTCCGGAGATTTTTCGAAGCCGGTAAGCACCCGAGCGGTCGCACGCCAGACCGAGTTCTAAACAGCCAGTTAAGACCGCGATCAAGCGCCGCATTTAGATTGGAGGCGTCCCGAGGGTCGGCATTGAAGACCGGGAGTTCACTGATGGCTGTTTTCAGAAAACACTTCATACGGCCAATTTACAGATTGTGACTAAAAGCCCAAAATAGATGAAGGAGGTAATGATGCATACGGTTTCGAGGAGAGAGTTTTGCGGGAGGACCGTAACGAGTTTCTCTGCAGTCAGTTTTCTCTCCGCCTCGGAGCGGGGGCTTCTTGCTGACCCCCTGGGGTTGCCGATCGGCAGTCAGACCTATCCCCACCGGCTAAGAATTAAGGACGGCGACTTCGCCGGGTTGTGCAAAGACATGGCCGCTATCGGGATTCGCAATGTAGAGATGTGCGACCCGAGCTACCCGGAATTTGCGAGTCTCAGCGACGGCAAACAAGTTAAAAGAATCCTGGCCGACCACGGTCTCAAGTCTCCGAGCGGTCACTTCGGGCTGGATGTATTACGGACCAGACAACAGGAGATGATTGCCTGGGCTAAAGATATCGGCATGACGCAGATGGGTACGGCTACCCTTCACGGGCAGATGCAGAACGGCGTTACCACGATGGATGCGGTTAAAAGGGCGGCCGACGAATACAACAAAATCGGCGCCGAAGCGGCCAGGGCTGGTCTTCAGCAATTTTTGCACGATGAAGTTTTTGAAATGTCCAAGATTGAAGGCGATGGCCAACTAACATATACCGTATTACTGGAGCTGCTCGACCCAAAGCTGGTTAAAATGCAGTTTCAGATGTCCTCGATGAGAGTCGTCGGGGATCCAGTGATGTACTTCAACAAGTACCCGGGCCGGTTTATCTCCATGCATCTTCAAGGTGTCGACCTGAATGCTCCGACACCATCGAGCGGGGAGCAGAGTGCGGGCCGCAGAACCAGTGCAGGAGAGGTCGCCGTTGGCCAAGACAGCCTGAACTGGCCAAGGATTTTTGAGGCAGCGAAGATCGGCGGACTGAAGAACTATTTTGTCGAGCAGAACTGGGATCTGACTGTGCAGAGCGTCACATATCTTAAAACCCTGAATGTCTGAGCCGCGTTTGTGCGTTCATAACGGGATTTCCATGGCTGAGCTAAGGTGCGTACGCAACATCCGGCCACGCGAAAAGCTTTGGCGTTTTCGCGGCCGAAGAAAGTTATAAAGCTGCGTTTCGCGCAGGCGCCTGACGAGAGTACACCTGCACATCAACAAATTTGGCCACATAAATCGGCGTGCAATCGGGTGCATTGGATTATTGAGACAAATGAGGTGTGAAAATGATGAAACGCCGTGAGTTTATCATCGGTTCCACAGTGGCTGCCGGCGTGGCATGGGCGCAAGGCGCCAAAACGTGGGCGCTAAGCCCGGACAAGGCAAAACGGGATCGCATCTCGGTGATGACCCTGGCTTTTACCAGCATTCTGAAAGACCCTGCACATCCGGATGATTCCCAGAGAACTCTCGACATCCTGGATACGCCAGAGATGATCGCGAGTCATTATGGCATCCATCACGTAGAGGTGCAGCATACCCACTTCATCTCTACCGAGCTGCCCTACCTGAGGGAGTTTCGCGATCGGCTGAGGAAAGCGAACTCGCATATGAATCAAATTTGTCTTGAATTCGGGCCTCTAAACATCTCCTCCCCGGATCCCATTCTTCGCGTGGAAACGATCGACCTCACCAAACAATGGGTTGACCATGCCGTGGAGCTGGGTTGTCCACGCGTCATGGTGAATCAAGGCACTCTCGCTCCTGAAGTGCGTCAGGCGGCGATCGAGACACTGAAAACAATGGGTGAATATGGCAAATCCAAGAACGTCTTTGTGACCATGGAAAATCGTGGCGGCAGGCGGCGGCCCAGCACGCCGCCTGCCGCAGCCAGCTCCGCGAACGCAACTGGCGCCGGGAGCGGCGCCCCGGAAACGCCTGGCTGGGATGTGGTCGTGGAAGTCATCAAGGCTGCAGGGATATATGCCAATCCCGATACCGGCAATTTTCCTGATGAAGAATCCCGCGCAGCCGGACTGCGCGCCATGTACCCGCTGTCATCCGGTGGCAGTCACGTCCACTACGACCCGGCGAGGTTCAACGAAGCCAACGCGATCAAAATCTCTAAAGAGGTCGGCTACAAAGGTCTCTATTCGATTGAGGCAAGCACCATCAATGGGCCGGATCCTTACTCAAGGGTTCAAACTGTCCTGGATGAGCTGCTCAGGGATCTTTGATGCGTCTCATTCGTCGGTGGCGACACGCCGCAAGAGATTTTCAGCGCGCACAAGGTGAAGCGCGTGACCGCCAATGGCCGCAACTTTAAAAGGGAACGGTTATTGGCAGACGCCAAGGGCCGGCAAAGGAACTATTTCCCCACGCGGTCAGGCAACGCGAAAGCAACATAAGCCCCCTGCACCGGTCTGTCGTCCGCGGGATGGCCAGGAATAGTGGTATGCGGAGTCGTTTCAGCGGCCGCGCAAAAAACAATGTACTCTTTCCCCTTGCTCTCATAAACCGCTGGAATTCCCTCCAGCCCCGCATCCAGCTCGGCTTTCCAAAGTACTTTACCAGTGTCGATGTCCAGCGCGCGGACATAGCCGTCGCGCGTTCCGGTGAAGATCAGTCCGCCCGCTGTCACCACGGGTCCCACTTTCGGAAAGTACCCGCCGGTGTTGGTGAATCCCTTCACCGCAAGCTCAGGAACCTCCCCCAGCGGGATCTGCCATTGGATGGTTCCGGTGTTCAGATTGTAGGCCATCAAAGTCGTCCACGGCGGGTCAATTACCGGGAGGCCACTGCTCGTGATCATGAAGCCGAACCCGCTCGTGTAGTGCGCCTTACTCGGATCGGCAGGCGCCGGCCCCTTAAGTTCGAGCTTGAGGATGGCGGGAAAATCCTTGGATACGACAAACATCCTTCCGTGCTCGGGATCTACCGCCGCGCCGCCGAAATTTGCGCCGCCATTGTTACCCGGCATTTCGATCGTGTCCCGTAGACCCGGCGGCGTAAACAGTCCTTCGTTGCGGGCGTTCCGAACTTGCTTGCGGAAACGCGCCAGTTCTGCGGGATCGTCGATGAATGGGCTCAGATCCTTGACGGTAAACGTCTGGCGAGCGAAGGGCGGGGGAGCAACCGGGAATGGCTGCGTCGGCCACGTTTCTTCTCCGGGCATATCGGAACGCGGCACGGGGCGTTCCTCAATGGGCCACAGCGGTTCGCCTGTGACCCGGTTGAACACATAAAGGAAGCCGGTCTTACCGGCCTCCGCCACGATATCCACGCGCTTTCCATGATGCCGGACCGTCAGCAATTTCGGAGCGGTGGCATTGTCATAATCCCAGATATCGTGATGCACCATCTGGAAATGCCAAATTCGTTTCCCCGTCCTCGCGTTGAGAGCCAGGAGACAGTCGCCAAACAGGTTCGCGCCTTTGCGGTCCCCGCCGTAGAAATTGTATTTAGGACTTGCGGTTGGGACGTAAACGATTCCGCGATCCTTGTCCAGGGACAGTTCTCCCCAGTCATTCGCCCCGCCCACGGTCTTCCACGCGTCTTTCGGCCAAGTATCGTATCCGAATTCACCGTCGTGCGGGATAGTGTGAAACGTCCACACCAGCGCTCCGGAGCGCACATCGTAAGCGCGAATGTCACCGGGCGCGGAATCGTACTCCTGATTGGTGGCGGAGCCAAGAATCAGCAGATTCTCAAACACACGTCCAGGCGTTGCGGATTGTACTTCGATCTTCGCCGGGTCGCGCCCAAGGCCTTCTCTGAGATCCACACGGCCGTTGGATCCGAACGAAGCGATGGATTGGCCGGTTCGAGCGTCCATTGCCTGCAGGAAATTGTCGATCGAGAAGAACAGGCGCCGCTCCGACCCGTCGGAGCTCTCCCAGTAATTGATCCCGCGGGTGGTGATGCTTCCGGGCGGATTCTCATGCACCCAGATTTCTTTTCCAGTGGCGGCATCGAGCGCGACAATCGAATTGTTCTTCGCCAGAACATACATCACCCCATCGACCACGAGGGGATTGAAGAGATATTTGCGCCCGTCTCCGGTGGGATATGTCCACGCGATTCGCAGCTCATTTACATTGGAGCGGTTGATTTGGCTAAGTGCGGAATATTGCGAGGCGTCCGGCCCGCCGCCATAGTCGCTCCAAGAAGTATAGGGACTTGCTTTTTGCGCCTGCGCACCCCGAAGAACCAGAAGACAACAGGCGAGCGCCAGGTAAACCACTCTGTTTTCTCTCACGTTTATCTTCGCTTGCCGGACAGATTGTGGGGAACGATAGAGTCTAAGGTGCAATGCACACCACCCTCGGTCATATTACACGACGTTAAGATCCCACTCCCTTTCAATCCTTTGAATCCATGACCCGAACTGCGCTGCACCATAATCCTTTTCGATATTTCCGGAAAATCGGAGATATTCTGCGTCCAACCCTTGATTCAGAACCCGCAGCAGCCACAAGGGGCGAGGCTCGCAGATCCTTCCGCTCGCAAGGGCGCAGATTTACTTTACCTGAGCATTGCACGTATTTGGCGCACATGAAAAGATAAAAGTGCGGCGCTATGCGGCGGGGAATAGAGCGACCCGTTCTTCCGGGAGCTTGATCATCTGCGTCACCCATAAAGGAGTATTCGATGAATTCCGGGACAGTGAAATATCTTCAGGCTGGGAGAATGAAGGTAGAAGTTTATCCCGACCGCGCAACGGCGGGCGTGGCTGCCGCACGAGCCGCAGCGAATGCGTTGCGGGAGCTGGGGCGAACGCGTGACTCCATTGGGGTGATTTTTGCCACGGGAGCATCGCAGTTAGAGACGCTTGCCGCCCTTACCCGGGAAGATAACATACCCTGGGATCGTATCCGCGGCTTTCATATGGACGAATACATCGGGCTTGGCCCCGATCACCCGGCGTCATTCCGCCGCTATCTGCGCGAAAATTTAACGCACAAGGTAAAGATGCGCGAATTCTATGAGATTGACGGGGCGGCTTCGAATCCAGAGCGAATAGGCCGGGACTACGGCGAGAAGCTTCGATTTGCAGATCCGCAATTATGTTTGCTCGGAATCGGCGAGAATGGCCATCTCGCCTTCAACGATCCCCATGTGGCTGACTTTAACGATCCTCTGGATGTGAAGATCGTGCAATTGGATGCTGTATGTCGGCGGCAGCAGGTGGCTGAAGGATGGTTTGAAAATATCGCGAACGTCCCGGAATCTGCAATTACCCTCACGATTCCAAGGTTGCTTCGCGTGCCTAAGCTGATCGTATCTGTGCCGGGAAATCGCAAGGCGCATATTATGCGGCGCACCTTCGAGGAACCAATTGCAGTGGGATGTCCGGCGACGATCCTCCAGACTCATCCAGATGTGACTGTATATCTCGATGTAGATTCTGCATCTGAACTCGATGAATTGGAGAGCGTCGCAAAATCCTCTTAGTGACTGGCGGAACGTTCCCCCCGCTCTATTGTTGCAGATAACTGTATGAGCGGTCTTCGAACTATCGCGCTATCGCCGTCTCAACAGGCGTTTTGTGCGCCAGAGTACATCCGGGCGCAGCGGATGAGCTCGGGTGCATACCGGGCAACAGGGTTGTCTTTGTCGTTCGGCTCCATCTCAATCGAGACAAAGCCTCGATAGCCGCCATTTGCGAGGACGCCGAACAGTTTCACCCAGTCGGCCGGTTCTCTCTTGCCGTCCGGCGTCGACATGTCCGTTTTGACGTGGGTCGCCCCGGCATACGGGGCGCAACGCGCCACTTCCGCGTAGCCGTCTTTACGAAAGTTACCGCAATCGATATTGATGCGAGCGAAGGGACTATCCGCTTTTTTGACGATCGCCAGGAGCTGAGCGGAGGTTCGGGTTAGTTCGTCGTCATCTTCAACTCCCAGCACAAGGCCCCTGCTTCCCGCGTAATCAAGCGCCGGTTTAAAGACCTCCACGGCCCAATCCACTGCCTGTTCTTCAGTCGCGCCCTTGGGGAGATCGCCGGC
>JASHUH010000260.1 GCA_030040115.1 Acidobacteriaceae bacterium
AGCAGCGCGCGGATTTGGCGCGGCAGCGCATCGGCATGGTCTTCCAAAGCTATCACCTACTCGATGACCTCACCGTGGCCGAAAACATCGATCTGCCGCTTTCTTACAAGAATCTGCCCGCGAAGGAGCGGCAGGGGATGGTGGCCGACATTCTCGATCGCTTTCAGATCGTGGCCAAGAAGGATCTATTTCCGAGCCAGCTTTCCGGGGGGCAACAACAACTGGTGGGCATTGCGCGCGCGGTGGTGCACGCGCCGGCGCTCTTGCTGGCCGATGAACCGACAGGAAATTTGCACTCCACGCAGGCGCGGGAGATCATGGAACTTTTCTGCGAACTCAATCGCCAGGGAACGACCATTGTGCAGGTGACGCACAGCGAGGAAAATGCGCGCTACAGCAAGCGCGTGGTGGAACTGCGGGACGGATGGATCACGAGCGACGAAGTGCTGACGCCCAACCAGACGGAGGTGGGAACGAAGTGAATCGCAGCCGGGCAAAGCAATGGAAGAAGAATTCGGTGGAATGGGGTGGAGTAGAGATGGGGGCCGCGGCCGCGATGGTTCTGCTGCATGCGAGTCTGGCCTTGGGCGCGCAGCCGCCAGCCGCGACCGGCCCGGGCACGCCCGCGCCGAGCACGGCGGCGAATCAGCAGACGACGGCCGCCCCGGAGGCTCCGGCGCCGGCGGCAACAACTCCCGCGCAGGCGCCGCCTACGCTGGCGCAGCAGATGCTACAGCAGCAGCAGCAGACGATTACCTCGCCGCAACCGTTTTACGTGCCGCTGCCGCACTCGCATAAGCCATTTTCCCCTTACCTGCCCAGCACTGCGCCGCCGCTGAACCTCAACAACTCACCACTCCTCGATAACCTCATCCGCGACGGAAAGCTGTATATTTCCCTGCACGACGCAATCGCTCTGGCGATTGAGAATAACCTCGATCTGGCTTACTTCCGCTATAACTTTCCCATTGCGCAGATGGATCTGGCTCGCACCAAAGCAGGAGGCCAGGCCAACGGCGTCAACACCAACATTGTGCAGAGCACCCAGGGCGGGTTTGGAGCCGGAACGTCCTCGGGCGGGGGATCCAGCTCCGGCCTGGCCGCCGCGGGCGCCGGAGGCATTGTGACCTCGGCCCTGGGCGCGGGCGCCCCGGTGCCCTCCTTCGATCCGTATCTCACGTTTCAGGGACTGGTGGACCACACCGTGAGACAGGAAGAGAACATCTTCCAGTACGGAACGCCGGTGCTGATGAACAACACCATCGAGGGCCTGGGCAGCTTCAGCCAGTCGTTTCCGCTGGGAACGAACCTCTATATCGCGTATTCCGGGCAACGGGTAGCCAGCAACAGCCCTTACAACGTCATCAATCCCACGCTCAATACCCAGTTCGAGGCGGAGATCACGCAGCCGTTGCTGGCCGGATTCGGGCTGGCCAGCAACGAACGCTATATCCACATCGCGAAACGCAACATGGAGATCACCAATCTGGCCTTTAAAGCGCAGGTGATTGCCACCGTGACCCAGATCGAAGACTACTATTGGGACCTTGTCGGCGCCTACGAGGACGAGCAAATCAAGGAACGCTCGCTCGACTTTGCCAAGCAGACGCTGGCCGACGATCAGAAGCAGCTCCAGCTCAACGCCATTCCGGCGATGCAGGTGATGAAGGACGAGTCGGCCGTGGCCACGAGCGAAGGCGACCTCACCGTTTCGCGGGCCAATCTTCGCCTCTACGAGCTGCAGCTTAAGAACGCACTCACCCGGAGCGACGATCCGCTCATCGACGAAATGCCGGTAATTCCTCTCGACCTGAAAGGCGCGGCCGACGCTAACGCCTCGAAGCTGGTTGACGATCTTATCGCCGAGGCCGAAAAGAACCGGCCCGAAGTGGGTATCTACGAGCAGCAGGCCGAAATTCAGCGCGCCAACCTGAAGGGTGTGAACAGCGAGCTGCTGCCGACCCTCAATATGTACGGCTTTTACGCGGGCGCGGGCATTGCCGGGCCCAAAAATCCGTACTGCGACCTCAGCCCCGCGGAATGCGCCACCACGCTGCCCACCGGTTTCCCCGGCATGCTGGAGAACACCTTCGACTATTCCGCGCCGGAATACCAAGTGGGGATGACGCTGCAGATCAATCTCCGCAACCGTGTCGTCAAGGCCGATCAGTTCCGCGCGGTGCTTCAGTACCGGCAGAGCCAGATCACCTCCGAGGAGCAGCAGAAGAACATCCTTTTCGACGTGCGCAACTCGCAGTTTGCGCTGCAACAGGCCCAAGCCCGCGTCCAGGCTGCGCAGCAAGCCCGCGACCTGGCCCAACGCACCTTCGACATCACGAAGCAGGAACAGCAGCTCGGCGCCAAATCCAGCTACGACACCCTCTCCGCCGAAAACGATTTGGCGGTCGCCGAATCGGCGCTCGACGCCGCGCAGACGAATTATGAAAAAGCTAAAGTGGACATCGATCGGGCCACAGGAGAAACGCTGGAGCGGATGGGCGTCTCGATCGACGACGCGAAATCGGGCGTAGTCACACATGCGCCTTAGAATGACGGAAAGGATCCATGTCAGCAGAAGCACCTTCCATCTCGAATGAAACGTCGCGCGAACGGCATGTCACGTCGGTGCTGGTGGCCGACGATCAAGCGCACATCCTGGAGGCGGTGGAGCTGCTGCTGAAACCGCAGGGAATCGATGTAGACTGTGTGCGCTCGCCGCAGTTGCTGATGGAAGCCCTGGGCCAGCGCGATTATGACGTGCTCCTCATCGACCTGAACTACACGCGCGACACCACCTCAGGCCAGGAGGGGCTGGAGTTACTCGATCGCATCCATGAGTTCGACCCGCGCCTGCCGGTGATCGTGATGACGGCGTGGGGCAACATCGATCTGGCCGTCGAATCGATGAAGCGCGGGGCGCGTGACTTTGTGCAAAAGCCCTGGGAAAACGAGCGCCTGATTGCGCAGATTCGCCTGCATGCGGAGTTGCGCCAGGCCCTGCGGCGCGCCCGCCAGCTGGAGCTCGAAAACCGGCTGCTGCGCGCCGATGGCCTGCCGGAATTCATTGCCAGCGCGCCCTCGATGCAGCCGGTTCTCGACCTCATCGCGCAGGTGGGTCCTTCGGACGCCAACGTGCTCATCACCGGGGAGCACGGCACGGGGAAAGAGATCGTCGCGCGCCTGCTGCATGCGGCGTCGCCGCGGTCGCGCATGGCGCTGGTGGCGGTGAATGCCGGCGGGTTGCCGGAGGGAACCTTCGAAAGCGAAATCTTCGGGCACGTGAAAGGTGCGTTCACCGACGCGCGAGCCGACCGCATCGGCC
>JASHUH010000023.1 GCA_030040115.1 Acidobacteriaceae bacterium
AGAACGCTTCTCCGTCTGCTGTACATCGAAAACGGGAGCTCAAGGATCGATTCCTTCAAGATTCGCCACCTTCGTTCAAATTGCAAGGGCGCCGGAGTCAGATCTGCTCGAAATAGCGCCGCCGCTCCCAATCGGTCACCGAGGCGTCAAAGGCCGCCTGCTCCGACCGGAAGAAATGAGCGTAGTGGGTCGCCACCTCAAGTCCCAAAATGTCGCGCACCAGGGAACTGGCGGCAAAGAGATCGGTGGCTTCGCGCAGATTGGCGGGAATGGAAGGCATTTCGGTTGCCGCGTAGACATCGCCTGCAAAAAGGTGAGGCGGCTCGGTCTTCCTGGCGATCCCTTCCAACCCGGACGCGATGGCGGCGGCGATGGCCAGGTACGGATTGCAATCCGCCCCGGGAATCCGGCACTCGATTCTCAGGCTCGGCCCCGCGCCCACGACCCGGAAACTGGCGGTGCGGTTGTCGTAGCACCATGCCAGGCGTGTCGGCGCCCATGAGCCGGCGCGAAAACGCTTGTAGGAGTTGACCGTCGGAGCGTAGAACACCATGAACTCTGACACATGAGCGATCCACCCCCCCAAAAACCAGCGGAAGGCGTCGCTGCACAGCACCGGCCCCAATTGGCTCGTTCCCGCCATCGCATTCTGTCCGTCCTTCCAAAGACTCAAGTGCAGATGACAACTGGAACCGGCCTGGCCGGCATCGGGCTTCGCCATAAAAGTAACGCTCATGCCAAGGCTATCCGCCACCTCCTTAAAGCATTGCTTGAATACGGCGTGGCGATCGGCCATGGTGAGAGCATCGGCATACCGGACGTTCAGTTCGTGCTGGCCTTTTCCCCACTCGCCCTTCGAGCATTCCACCGGCACGCCGGACTGCGCCAGATGCCGGCGTACGGCGCCGTTCAGCCTTTCTTCCCGCGTGCCCTGAAGGACGTGGTAATCCTCCAGATACCAGCCCGCCGCCTCCAATCCGTCGTATTTCGCCGCCGCCGCCTCCCGATAGGAATTGTTAAAGATGTAATACTCCAACTCGGTTCCGGCGGCGGCCTCGTAGCCCATGTGCGCGGCCCGCTCGATCTGGCGGCGCAGAATGGTGCGCGGCGCCGGTTCCACCAGCTCGTGCGAGGAGGGGTGCAGCAAATCGCAGGTGACAAGAGCGGTGCGGTCCAACCAGGAGGCAATGCGAAGCGTCTCGAGGTCGGCGCGCATGGCTACGTCGCCATACCCTCGCTCCCAATTCGCAAACTGGTATCCCGGCACGGGGTTCATCTCCATGTCGGTGGTGAGAAGATAATCGCAAGCATGCGTCCCCGGCTCTTCCTTTTCCAGGAAAAATCGCGCATCCAGCCGCTTTCCGAACGGGCGGCCATAAAGATCGGTGAAGGTCAGCAAAACCGTATCGACGCGCGATTCCTCGACCAGGTTCCGAAGTTCGTCAAGGGTCAGCATTCCGTTGATCTTCATCGCATGCCTCAACCTGCGGTCTGTGTGCGGAGATAGAAGCTCTTGGGACGGGTCAGGGAATGAAATCCCAGCCGGGATAAGGTGCAGCCGTGGCCGCTGTCCTTGATGCCCACCCAAGCCAGTTCCGGATCGAGGTAATCGCAGCGATTGAGGTAGACAGTCCCTGCCTCCGTCCGCGCGGCCAGGGCTTCGCCCCGTTCGGCATCCTCAGTCCAGATGGAGGCGGTGAGCCCGTAGGAGCTGTCGTTCATCCATCGTATTCCTGCATCTTCCGAATCGACCGCCATGATGCCGATTACCGGACCGAAGCTTTCTTCCGTCATCACGTTCATGCTATGGTCCACGTCCACCAGGACAGCCGGCTCAAAATAGTACCCGCGGCCCGGCGCCCGTTTTCCCCCGGTCAGTAGCCTGGCGCCTCGTTGCACCGCTTGATCGACCTGACGCTGTAAAAGGTCGAGCGCCTTACGTTGCGCCAGTGGGCCGATGCCGGTGGCGGGATTCTCCGGGTCGCCCATGGTGTACTTCCGCACTTCCGCAACAAAAGCGTCAACAAAGCGTGCAAAGAGCGGACGCGCGACATAGATCCTCTCCACAGCGCAACAGCTCTGGCCTGCATTGTAGAAGGCCCCGTCCACCAGGTTCGCTACCGCAAAATCGAAATGGGTGTCCTCGCAAACCAGCGCCGGATCCTTTCCGCCCAGTTCCAGGCCCATATCCAGCAATTGCGCCGAGGCTTGGCGGTAGACTTCGCGCCCTCCCTCGACGGAACCGGTGAATGCGATGAAATCGACCGCCCGCCGCGCAATCAAGCGGGTCACGGTCTTGTGACCGACGTGGATGGAAGCGATCAGATCACCCGGCAACCTGGTCTGGCGGAAAGCCTCGATAAAAGCGTCGCCGCACAGCGGGGTGAGGCGGGCGTGTTTGATCAGCACCGCGTTGCCCGCCAGCAGAGCAGGAAGCACGACGTTCACTGCAATCAGCAGCGGGTAATTCCACGCGGGAATGTCGAGAACAATACCCAGCGGCTCGCGGCGGATCAGCCGGTGCAGGCCAGGCTTCGGCTCGAGCGTCTCATCCTCGAGGCCTGAGGGGGCGAGGCGCAGCATGGTGTCGGCGCGATTCAGCATGGTGTCCACTTCGCGCCAAGCCTGCGCCAACGGCTTTCCCATCTGGCGGGTGATGTCCAGCGCGACGCTCTCGCGCATGGAGCGGAACGCATCGACGAACCCCCGGCAGATCTCCACTCTCTCGTTGACGGACGTTTCCCGCCACTTCTTCTGAGCGGCTCGCATACGCTCAAGGAGATCGCCGAGTTCCGCCTCCGAAGTGATCTCGAGAGTTCGGAATGTTTCCTCGCTCGCGGGATTCACCAGGTTCAAAGAGGTCGCGGCCATGATCACCAGCTTTCCCGGTACAGCCGGAGCAGATCGTCCTGCGTGCAGGGGCGAATATTGGTCTTGTGACACGAATCGGCAAAAGCGCTTTGTGAAAGTCCTTCAAGACTCTCCCGGGGCACGCCGTGATTGCGCAACCCGCGCTTGATGCCAAGGCCCTCGATCATGACTTCGACCATGCTCACGGCGTTGGCGGCTTCTCGATGGTTCGGCTCGTTCGAATCACTGCCTCGGTAGAGGCGGGCCAGGCGGGCATAGTGCGGCGCCGCCGCATCCAGGTTGAATCGCATCACGGCCGGCAGGCACAATGCATTCGCCAATCCGTGGTGCAAGCCGAATTCGGTGGAGAGCGGATGAGCCAGCGAATGCGTCGCCCCGAGATCTTTCTGAAAAGCGATCGCGCCCATCGACGCCGCGACCAGCATGTTGCCGCGCGCCTCGATATCGCGGCCGTCGTGGGTGGCGCGCTCCAGGTAACGGATGACCAGTTCCAGGCCGTGAATGGCGATGGCGTCGCAGAGCGGGTGGTACACCGGACAGGTGAGCGATTCCAGGCAATGGGTGAATGCGTCCATGCCCGTCGCTGCGGTTAAAAATGGGGGCAGGCTCACGGTAAGTTCGGGATCGAGGATCGCTCTTTTGGGCATCAGCCACGGACTGAAGATGATGATTTTGCGCTTCAGTTTGTGCGACGTGATCACCGCCGATCTTCCCACTTCGCTGCCGGTGCCGGCAGTCGTCGGGATCGCGATGATCGGATCGTACGGGCCGGCTAAGCGGTCCATGCCGCCGGACTGGGCTTCGAAATCCGCGAGCGTTCCCTCCTGCCGCGCGATCACGACCGTAGCCTTGGCCACGTCCATTGCACTTCCCCCGCCGAGCCCGACGACGCCATCGCAATCTGCCGCGCGATAGGCTTTCGCAGCCTCGACGACATCCTCCTCGATCGGGTTGGGGTGCACGCCATCGAAAAGTTCGTACCGTACCCCGCCATCCTGGAGAGCGGATTCAACCGTCTTGAAAGGGGGTGCGGCACGGAGACCGGGATCGGTCACCACGAAGGGCCGGCGAACGCCGATTTCTTCCAGGCAAGCCGGCAGCACGCGCGTCGCTCCCACGCCGAAAACGATGCGGGTCGGGAAGGAAAATGTCGCGATTTTGTCGAACATGTCAAGCTCCTGCCTCGCGAGGTTAGCACGATTGTGTGAATCCCCTTGCCGCCGGCAGTCCAGATGCCGTATGGGACGCGAGAAGCATCGGATCCAGCATCCGGACCTGCATGCGAAGAATAGCGTGTGTCCTTGAGTTGCGCTACGGTCTGGCCGCGGGCGCCGTCCGCTGTGCTAAGACCCACCCTGGCGTCACATACTTGCGGCGCACTTCGAAGAGGTAGATGAGGGTGAGCACCGCCAGTACGCCCGCCAGCGTTTTGGCAGCCAGTTGATTGGGCGGCATCATCAGCACGAAACAAATGAAGATAGTGTAGACGAGCGCGATGCCGTTCAATGCCGCGCCCCATCTGCCCAGGGTCCACTTCGCCAGCGCGGGCCAATCCGATCTGCGCCAACGGGCACGCAACCCCAGCGCCACGGGGATGACATAAGCCAAATACAACGCTACGGTGCTGAACGAGGTAACAATGGGGACCGCGCCCGTCCAGGCCATGGCCGCCAGGCTGGCGATCACCGTGGCCCAGATCGCCGTGACCGGCGTCCCGTGCTTGGGGCTGACCTGCTGCATGATCCTGGCGAAGGGCGTTCCGTAATCGCGTGCCAGAGAGTAGATGGCGCGAGAGGCCGAGGTCACGCAGGAAAGCCCGCAGAACCACATCGCCATCGACGCGAAAGCCGCCAGGGCATTGCCAAAGCGGTAGCCGAGCCCGGTCTCGAGAATCGCAATGGCGGCGGGGACCGGATTTCCTTGCGCATCGTGCGCCGCCAGCACCGCCGGAACCGAGCGGATGGCCAAAGTGATGGCAAGCAGCAAAATGTATCCGATTACGCCGGAGACGCCTACCGCAATCACCATCCCCCAGGGGGCCACGCGCCGCGGATCGTGAGTCTCCTCTGCCATATGAGCCGATCCGTCGAAGCCGGTGTAGGTCCAATGCGCCTGGAGCAATCCCAGCAGAAACGCCCACGCGTAGGGGAATCCGCTGGAAACCCCGCCGCTGGCCAAAAACGAAACCGGCTGGTGCGGCGCAAGCCAGAAGAGCAGTCCCGCGATGGCGAACACGCCGATAAGATGGATGACCACGCTGGTGTTGTTGAGCAGCGCCACCAGCCGCACGCCGAAATGGTTGATCAGGCCATGCGCCACCAGGGTGAACGCGAACATCAAAAACACGTGGGGAAACGAGGGCGAGATACCCAAAAAGGGCAGTACGAACTGCGCGGCGCTGAAGTTGATGCCGGCCAGGGCCGCGATCAGGCCAACGATATTGAAGCAAGCGACAAACCACCCCGCCGCGCGTCCGCCGAGCGCCGCGCCTTCCTGGTCTCCTCCCGTTCAGTTTCCGCCATGGGGAGCCGGCTAGGGCATAGTACGCCCTCTGCATTTCGTGAGCGCCTGCCGCCGGGAAAATCAAGAACCCGTTGCCAGATGGAAAGCTCGTCGGGCAATCGCTTTTTCGGCGTGCGACCATTTCAGATCAAACATACACGCACCTTTAGGATGAACGGCCCTGAGAAATCGGCCATATCCTTGATTCAGAGCTGAATTCCACCGCTTTCGCCTCCAGATGAACCCGCCGTCCGATCCCTTGGACCCTGGCCGCAGCCGCGTGTGACAGGGGTGGAGCGTTGCCCCCCTTGCCTCTCGGCTGCGCGATTTGCTTTACCAACGCGAGATAGTCAGCTCGTCGAGGTAAACGGCATTGGAGCCGGAGCCGTTGCCGTCCACCTGGAAATTGGTAATCAGCGACGGATTCCACCCCAGCGCGAAGACCGAAGGGACCGTAGCGTTGATCTGCGTTTCCATTCCATCCAGCCAAACCGCGCTATACGTCACGTTGCCGGAATCATCGCGCGAGTAGCTGATCTGTACGTGATGCCATTGCTCCTTACCCCAGCTTTGCACGTTGCAGGGCGCGCCCGCATGGACCCACACGTCCTCCGGATCCGCCAGGCTGCCCTGATTTGCCGTGTAGTCCCAGGTGCCGGAAACGCCGTCGCACTGGAATCCGTAGATCACGGTGTCCCCGTTCGCCAACACCTGGTTCATATCCAGCTCCAGGGTTTCCAGGTTGGTGGCCGAGCTGCTCAGATACACCCAGGCGTCGTAGAAAAAGTTGGTGGAATTCGGGTCGATGGCGAAGTCCACGTTGTAAATCTCGCCGCCGCCGTTTGTAAAACTGGTGTCGAATTGGCGCGCATTGCCGCTCAGCGAGGGCGAGCTCACCACGCTCATCGTGCCGCTGGAGGTTGCGCCCGTGGCCGGGTCGTGCGCGGCCAGCCAATTGCTCCCCGTCTGAACATTGCTCACGACGGTAGCGTCGGAAGGCACCAGCGAGTTTTCCGGTGAGCTGGCGTCCGTGACCGCAATCGTCAGGTCCTGGTCGCAGCTCGCTCCCTGTGCTCCCCAGGCTTTTACGTGCAGGGTCTGCGTGCCGGTGGACGCTGGAACCGAGGTGTCGATGGAGTTGCCGTTTGCCACCACTGGATCGTTGCTGCCGCCGATGGAGTAGCCAATCGAAGTGACCGGCTCCGTCGCGCAGGTTGTGGCGCTGGCGAGGAGAGTGAACGGCGAGCGCACCGCTGCGCCGTTCGCCGGACTGCTGACGGTGATTCCGGAAGAGGGCGCCGACGCGGCTGCGGCTGTTTTCGAAGCAGATCCGCCGCATCCGGTTGCGACGACAGCGAGCATGATAAGCAAAAAAAAGGCGAGGAGAGCGTTTTTTAACAGCTTCACGACCGATCCCTTGGGAGCGCCGGACGCCCCATTTCGGGTCGTCGCCTGTAGAAGAAACTAGCGTCGAGCTTGAGGGATCTGGCATGCTGCTAGACGCAGCATTCGGCAAATAGGACCGTGGCCAAGATGGTGCTTTAATGCCCGATTGGGAGCGTGGTTCCGGTTTAGGCGATCGCTCGCATGGTGGCGAGGCCGCCGAAATGAGGCGAACTCGACCCCGTTAAGGAGAGTTACAAACCAATCGCAACCGGGCCGAATGCTGCCAAATCAGCCTGGAGCATGAGTCTATGAGCCCGAAGCGCAGGAAGAAGCCGGTCAATGAGCAACAAGGTTGGAGCTTGAATCTGGAGGCTGTGCATCCGAACGCGGCCGGGATTGATATCGGCAATGAGTCCCACTACGTGGCCGTACCTCCGGGCCGAGATCCGGACCCGGTGCGATAGTTTGCCTGCTTTACGGAGGATTTGCACCGTTTGGCAGGCTGGCTGAAAAGCTGTGGCATCGATACCGTGGCGATGCAGTCTACCGGAGTGTACTGGCTACCGGTCTACGAGATCCTGACGGAGGAGGGGCTGCTGGTGTTTCTGGTGAATGCGCGGCATACCAAGAACCTGCCCGGACGCAAGACCGACGTGCAGGAATGCCAGTGGCTACTGCAATTGCACACCTTTGGTCTACTGAACAACTCCTTCCGGCCGCCGGAGGAGATCTGTGTGCTGCGAGCCTACTGGCGGCAACGAGCCGAACACATATCCTCGGCGAGCGCGTGCATTCAAAGGATGCAGAAGGTTCTCACCGAGATGAACGTGCAGTTGGCCAATGTGATCAGCGATATCAGCGGCCTTACAGGACTGGCCATCATTCAAGCGATTCTGGATGGAGAGCGAGACCGATACAAGTTGGCCGATCTGGCCCACGCGCGAATTCAGGCAACCCGGGAGGAAATTGCTCGCAGTCTAGAGGGCAACTGGCGTAAGGAACTGCTGTTCATTGTGCAACAAGAGCGGAACCTCTATCAGATCTATCAGCAACAGATCGCTGAATGTGACACAGCATTGGCAGCCCATCTGCAAACCCTCGACGACAAGTCGGAACCGGGCAGCCAACCGCCTCCAGCAAAGACCTACAAAAGAGCCGGCAGCAATGCCCCAACCAGCTTTGATCTTCGCGGCGAGTTATACAGAATCAGTGGCGCTGACCTTACTCAGATCGATGGCATCAACATCACCAACGCACAAACCATCATCGCGGAAGTAGGCGTCGATATGAGCCGCTTTCCCAGTGAGGCCCACTTTGCTTCCTTCCTGGGCTTGTGTCCGGACAATCAGATTACGGGCGGAAAGGTGCTCCGTCGCGGCACAAGGCATGTCGAGAACCGCGCAGCAACAGCACTACGCATGGCCGCAGCCAGCTTATCGCGCTGCAAGACCTATCTGGGAGCCAAGTTCCGTCGCTTGCGAGCACGTCTTGGGGCGCCGAAAGCCATCACCGCAATGGCGCACATGCTGGCGCGACTCGTCTACCGCATGCTCAGGTACGGCGAAAAATACGTCGATAAGGGAATGGCGTACTACGAGGGGCGTACTACGAGGAGAGATATCGAGCCCATGAGATTCGCAGCATTCAGAAAAGGGCGAAGGAACTCGGCTTGGAAATCACTCTCAATCCGGCTACTGCATAACAGAAGTTTCTAAGGAG
>JASHUH010000261.1 GCA_030040115.1 Acidobacteriaceae bacterium
GGAATCCCCAGCTTCAGTCAATTTGACACGATAGCGCCCGTTCACTGTCCTATCCCCGGTCTCTCGAAAAGCTGTGGCGCGATCCTCAGCGCGAAGCAATGCGCGCCACCTGCGCCGCAGGGTTTCCTCATCTGGCGCAATAGGCCACGTTCTCTTTAACTGCACGCCAGAATGCTGCCAAGGCATCAGGTCAGTGAGTAGCGGCCATGCGAAGTATTCCCCTTTTCCAGCAGGGCGGAAAGGCGCCTGCCATTCAGTCGGGCAGATGCGCCATTTGACCTTGGCGAAACCTTCGATTTCCTCCAGCTCGGCGAGCTTGGCTTCTCGGGTTCCTTCTAGTCGGGCGAAATGGACCCTCGCAGGCTTGCTCTTACCAGTCTTATTTGACCGAAGTGCAACGGCAATGGCAACTGGGGTTTGAATGGCAAATACGTTCTCACTTTGCCGCGCGCCACGGCCCTCACCGCCGAGGTCAAGAATCCAGACCTCGTCACACAGACGGCGAATGTGTTCGCGCATGCCACAAAAGGCATCGCCGTCGAGGTAGCTTGATGCACTGATAAAGCTGACAATACCCGGCTCGGTTGATGTTTCGCTCTCAAAAACCTTCCAAAGCGCCCAGCGCCAGAAGTAGACATAGAGGTTATAGAGGTTCTTGAGATGTACGCCATGTCCAGCGGCGCTGGCCGGATCGAGAAAAGAATGCAGGATGGCGTCTTTGCCGCTCTCCGTATCGCCCCAGCGCACCCATCCGCCGGTGCTGGCCTTATTCTCCATGGTTGCGGCCTCGTGGCGATCATAGGGTGGATTACCCAAGCAAACGATGACTGGCACTTTGCTTTTCACTTTCAGTGCTTTGACATGTTGATCTGCAATCGGACGCAGAAACAGCGGAAGCTGCGGCGGTTTGGAGTGAGGGCTTTCAAGAGTGTCGGTCAGGTACACATGCGAGCCGTCCTTCGGCAGTTGCGCTCCACGGTCTTGCAACGCCCTGCTGATCCGCAGTTCGGCAACAGCATAGGGGCCGACCATCACCTCAAAGCCGTACAGGTTGTCTGCCAGCGCTGTTGCTTTGCCTGGAGCAGCCCCGTGACCTTGCTCCGATTCAATCCGGCGCAGGGCATGCTCGATTACGCCGAGCAGATAGGTTCCGGTGCCGACTGCCGGATCAAGGGTGACGACGTTGGGATCAGCAAATCCCAATGAGTAGCCGAGGCGGTTGGACAGAAGATCGTCAATCAAACGTACCTGGCACCGAACGACCTCGACGGGCGTGTAGTAAGCTCCCGCATCCTTGCGGAGTTCTGGATCGTAGGCGGCAAGGAAGTCCTCATAAAAATAGAGCCACGGGTCTTCGGCTCCTGTCAGGGTTGCAGACGGAACAACGCCGATGACGCGCAAAAGCAATTCGAGAGAGGCGGTTAACTCGCTCCGTGCTCCGGGATCGGTGAGCACTTGCAGCGCACGGGACAGCAGGTTGTGTTGCGCTTCGAGCGTCTTTTCTGCGCTGTCAAGAGTAAGTGGGTTAGCTCCGTCGCTTCGCGCCAACGAAAGCGCAAACGTGACAGTCTGGGCGTATGAGTCGGCAAAGCGCTCATCCGAAGCGTCTGGGAAGAGAAGCTGCCGCCAATCCTTAGCAAGTTGCACCAGCGGCGATTGCTTGTCTTTGAGGGCGTCCAAAACATCATCGCGCAGCATCCGACAGAGCGGAGCAAGCAGCGCCGCCAGTTTCTTCAGATCAATCTTTCCCTTGCGCTCCGTGGGAATGAAAGGTTGCCACTCCAAAAACTCCCGTAGGATGATTTCGACTGCAAATGCGTCTTCGGGGGTGACGGCCTTTTTCCCCTGGGTTGCGATGTCTCCGGATAGGCGAACCACTTCGCCAACCCGCTCGCCTTCCCGGTAAAGTGCCCAATCATTACCGTCTGTGTAAAGGATGTTAGGGATGGCCGAGAAACGTTTGAATTGCTCCCGACTATGGCCTTTGAAGCGGGTAGAGGTCACGCCAACGCCGGGGGCTTTGAGTTCGACATATCCGGTTAGAAGTTTATTCCGGTGAACCGCATAATCTGGGCGTCCCAATCTGTCGGGCAGCAGCGTCTCTCCTGTACATACAATGTTCCACTTCAAGGAGGACGCCACTCCGCCCATAAAGTTCTCAAATGGCGCGCGAAGCTGGTCCTCTGGCTCCCCAATGATCAACTGCGTCATCTTGCTGGTGACACTAGCGGCGAAGTGCTGTAGCGCTTCAAAGAACTGAGGCGGCTTGCTCATGGTTGGTGGCTGGCTCCCGCGTCTCCACAGGCCGCACTGTCCTGGGCGGAGGTGCGCGATTTTCGGGTACAGCAACATCCTACTATTTGCCGGAGCGCGTAAGTCTCCGTTGGATGGAGTCAGAGCGGCGGAGGGTCAGGACTCGAAGGTGAGCTGGGATGCGGACCAGGGCGCCGTCATGGGTTTGGGTTCGGAGGCGAGGTCGTAGACGAGGCGCTCGAGGACGAGGCGCTTGTCGGGCGGGGAGGAGCGGAGTTCGAGATCGGCGCGGGCGACGAGGCGGAGGGCGCGGGTGAGGTCGCGGCGGGATTGGTAGCGGCGGGCCTGGCGGATGAGGTCGTCGGCGGCGAAAGGCGGCATGCGGAAGCCCTGCCAGAGCGCCTGCCAGATGGCGCGGGAGTCGCGCACGTTTTTCTCGAGGATGACTAGCATCTGACGGAAGGTGCGGGCGAGCATGTAGAGATGGCCGATGGCGGCGTCTTCACCGGCGTCGGAGCTGTTGAGCAGGCCGTGGAGCAGGGCCAGGGCGCGGACGCGGTCGCGGGTGCCGATGGCGTCGGTGAGTTCGTAGAGGGAGCGTTGCTTGGCGGCGAGGACCATGGTTTCGACGTCGCCGAGGGTGATTTTTCCCCGGCCGGTGGCGTAGAGGAGGAGCTTTTCGAGCTCGGAGGAGACGAGCATCATGTCGGCGCCGAGGGCGTCGATGAGCTCGCGGGCGGCGTCGGGCTCGAGGCGCAGGCCGGCTTGGTGCGCGGCAGCGACGGCCCAGCGCATGGCGTCTTCTTCGCCGACGCGGGCGAGCTCGACCATGCCGCAATGCTCGCCGAGGGTTTCGCGGAGGCGTTCGAAACGGTTTTTGTCGTCCATTTCCATGCGGCGGGCGTCGGCGGGGATGCGCAGGAAATCGGCGACGAAGAGAAGCAGCGCTTGGGGATTGGGCGAGCGGAAATAGCGGTCGAGGGCGGCGAACTCGTCCTTTTTGGCGCCGCGGGTGTAAAGCTGGCGCACATTACGCACAAAGATGACCTGGAAGGAGGCCATGAGCGAGGGCGTTTGGGCGAGGCCGAGGATCTCGAAAATGGACGCGGAGGCCAGGTCGAGATCGGAGAGACAGAAGTCGCGGAGGCCGGGAGGCACGAAGGCTTGGAGGACGGCGGCGCGGCAGCGGTCGAGGAGGAAGGTTTCGTCACCGGCGAGGACGTAGCCGGGGCGGAGGGCGGCTTTGCCGGCCGCGGCAGCTTGGATTTCGGCGACGAAGCGGTGGAGGGCGGAAAAGCCCGCGCCCCAACGGGAGGCGGTCAAAGGAGAGACTCCCTGCGGGACGGCTGGTTGGCGGGCCGCCCGATGGCGGGCGGGAGGGCGGCGGCAGGCGATGGGAGAAGGCGAGCAAGCTGCATGGGTGCGGGCGTCCTACGGCTCCAGAATACCTTGCCGGCAGCAAGGGGCCACGGATTTCCGGGAATTTCTTGCGGGGCGCATGGCATTCTAGTGGGGTTCCGGGCACAACCCCACTCAGCGAGAACGAAGCGCCTCTCGCGAGAAGAGCAATTGTTTACCGCCCCGTTCTAGTGGCGCCGTTGGGGCAGGGGCTTCCGCTGCTCCGGCTTGACCTCGGTCTCGTTGACCGGCGTGGCTCCTTGCACGTCGTTGGCGAAGGTCGCGCCGGCGGGCACCAGATAGTCCTGCGCCGACTGATCGTCTCCTGTTCCCGTCATCGCGGTGATCCGCGAAGCGTCGATTCCCTGAGCCGTCGCCAGATAGTCCTTGGCGTTGACGGCGCGCTGGGCGGCAAAGTTTTGCACCTTCACGCGCCGGTTGTGCGCCGCCCGCGCCTGCTCCCGCGTCTCCAGGTCTTTCTCTTTGGCGTTGGAGTCGGCAACGATGACCGCGGTAGCGTTCGGCTGCTGCTTCAGGTCGAGAGCCACCTGGTCGAGGCACGCCTTGGCTTCGTTGTCCACCCGGGTCGGCCGCTTGGTGTCGTTGCTAAAGCTGATCGAGCAGAGGGCCTGTGTCTTGGGCGGGGGCGGCGGGGGAGGAGGAGCCAAGACGGCAACCGTTGTGTTGGCGCTTGCCGTGTGGTTCTTATCGTCGGAAACATTGCAGGTAACGCCCACTGCGCCTGTCGGCGCTCCGGCCGAAGAGAATTCCGCAGTCGCGCCGCTGCCCGAAATGCTGCCGGCAGAAGCAGAGTAGCTGTAGGTCAGCGGACGATTTTGCGGGCTCACAGCCTGCGCCGTAATGGTGGCCGTCCCACCGGGCTGGACTTCGGTGGGATCAGACGAACAAGAAATTGTCGGCGGCTCAAAGGGCTTCACCGTGTAGTCCGCGGTGCATTGGGCGGTCTGACCCGGTTTCCGGCCCTCCTTGCCTGTCTTGCCTTCCTTTACTTCGGCTTTGGCCGAGTAGCTGCCAGGGTCCAGTGAGCCCGTCGCTACAGTGGCCGTGTTCCCGTTGCCGGTGACGTCTTGGCCACTCCAGCTATAAACCACGTTCGTGTGCTTCTTGGTGCTTACCGATCCCGCGGTTGCGGTCAGAGTCAGGGGATCGCCGGGGTAGATGGCAGGCGCGCTTGCATTGCACGCCAGAGTAATCGGGGGGGGCTTCTTGCAGCCCATTGGCAGGAACGCGAGACTCAACAGCGGAACCGAAAAGGCAAATTTCAAGACTTGTTGATTCATGACTTCACTCCCAAGGTCGAAATGCTAACACAAATCGGAAGGTTTGCTCACTTTCGGCTGCAGTTCTCTTTGCGGCGGATCATCGACTGCTGTCCCCTGCTCGCGCCCAAAAAGCATTAGAAGCCCTCAAGCACATCGGCGACGAGCTGACGGGCGAAATCGCGGGAGAGGCGTTGAATTGCGGCGGGATCTTCTTCGAGGAAGGTGGGCAGATCGGTGGTGGCCTGGTATTGCTGGCGGTAGACGTAGTTCTTGTTCTGGTAGAGGATCTTGCCGTCGTGGCTGTTGAGCGTGACCGAAGCGACCACGGTGACGAGGAAGCTGGACGACTGCTGGGTGCTGGTGTTGTAGGTGAGGGGAGTGACCAATTCCTTGAGGAGGGTTCCGTGGAGCACGGCGTCGGCGTCGGGGTCGGGGTTGGGCGTGATCTGAAAGCGGGTGCGGGCCATCAGCTCGCGGATCACGGCTTCGGTCATGGCGGTTTCCGGACCGTTGGCTACGGTTTGGTTAGCGAAGACGGGGACGGAGATGGTGCGAACTCCGGGCGGGAGGTGGGTGGCGGCGCCCAGGGTGTGATATCCGCAGCCGCTGAGGGAGAGAAGCGCAAGGGCGAGCGGCGCGAGAAGGAAGGAGCGCATAGGTTCATGGTAGCGCGGGGGCGAGGGCTTGCATGCAGCGGTGGCCGATATGCGCCCATGGGTGCACGCCGCAAATAAGCCGTGCGGTGCGAGACGCGGCGGGCGCGTATGCTGAAGGCCATGGGTTGGGTAGGATGGGCGGTGCTGGCGGCGGTGTTTGCGGCGGCGACGGCGCTGCTGAGCAAGTTAGGCGTGGCGCACGTGGACTCGAATCTGGCTACGGCGTTGCGCACCAGCGTGGTGATGGTGTTTACCTGGGCGGTGGCGGTGACGCTGGGCAAGCACGGCGAGGTGCGCAGCCTGGACCGGCGGACCGCGGCGTATCTTGCGCTGGCGGGCGTAGCCACCGGGCTGTCGTGGCTTTGCTACTTCAAGGCCCTGCAACTGGGACCGGTGTCGCGGGTGGCGCCGTTGGACAAGTTATCCGTGCCGCTGGTGATGGTGCTGGGGTGGTTGGCGCTGGGCGAAAAGCTGGACGCCATGGCGATCCTGGGAGGGTTGCTGATTACCGCCGGGGCAGTGGTGATGAGCTTCAGCTAGGGCCTGGATTGAATTGCGCCGGACGCAGCGCGATCAAAGGTCAATCACGCGCACTTTGCCAACAGGATCCGCCGGACGGTACTGCTCGTTGAGGAAGGCCGCATTTACAAACCGAGTGACTCCGTTGTCGTACGCGCCGGCGCCGCCGTGGATGTGGCCAAAAACGTGCAGCTTCGGTTTTTTCTCTTGGACGGCTTTCAGGAGTTCTTCGCAGCCAAGGTGTTGGCCTCCGCCCGCGGTCCGATCGAGGATGCCGAACGGCGGACCATGAGTGATGAGTACATCGAGGTCATAGGGAATCTGGTCCCAATACCGCTTGGCGGCAGGACCACGAGGATACATAAAAGCCCAATTGAGGAACTCGGGCGTATAGGGCGAGGCCCAGAAAGAGACGCCGTCGATGATGACTCCTGAATTTTCGAGATAGATCGCGTTCGTCAATAAGGATCGAGCTTCTTGCGCAGCCAGTTGGAAGAGCCGATCGTGATTTCCAGCGCAGACCACGCGCCGCGTGATGGCCTGTTTCCCCAGCCAGCGGTCGAACGACAACATTTCTTCGGCATCCAGCCCGGAGTTCATAAAGTCACCGGCGTGGATAAGAACATCGCCGTCGGGAAGGCTGCCCAGCAAATGATGCTTGCCGTGAGTATCAGAGGTCATTACCAATCGCATGGGGATCAGCACCGGATCTCCTTAAGATGGTCGCGCACGCTGCGGGCGCAATGGGAATTTTGCGCAAGCAGGATCATTCTCCTTCGCGTTTTATGGCGTTGCCGATTGGGGTTGCGAAGAAAGCGGGTGATGGGACCTTCCGAGCGCGTGCAGGCGCAGGCGATCCATGGCCAGGTAGACCACCGGGGTGGTGTAAAGCGTAAGCAACTGGCTGAGGAGCAGGCCGCCGACGATGGTGATGCCCAAAGGACGGCGGAGCTCGGCGCCCATGCCGGTTCCGAAGGCCAGGGGAAGCGCTCCGAAGATGGCCGACATGGTGGTCATCATAATGGGGCGAAAACGGAGCATACAGGCTTCAAAGATGGCGTCGCGTGTGGCCTTGCCCTCCTGCCGTTCCGCCTGGAGCGCGAAGTCAATCATCATGATGGCGTTCTTTTTGACAATGCCAATCAGCAAAATGATGCCAATGATGGAAATTACGTTGAGGTTGATGTGAAAGAGCATGAGAGCCAGCATGGCGCCGACGCTGGCCGAGGGCAGAGTGGAGATGATGGTCAGGGGATGCACAAGGCTTTCATAGAGAATGCCGAGCACGATGAAAACGGCCATCACAGCGGTGGTAATCAGAATCGGCTCAGTCGAAAGGGATTGCTGATAGGCCTGGGCGGTTCCGGCGAAGAAGCCCCGCACCGTGGACGGTATGGCGAGGTCCTGTTCCATCTCGCCGACTTCGCGGGTGGCGTCACTGAGCGAATAGCCGTTGGCCAAGTTGAAGGAGACGGTGACAGAAGGGAAAAGCCCGGTGTGGTTGACCTGGAGCGGGGTGGTGCCGGTATGAGCTGTCATCACACCGAGCAGAGGAGAAACCGAGTTGAGGCCCGCGCCCTGCGCCTGGGCCGGCGAGAAGTAAATGTCATTCAGACCTGACGGATTCTGCCAAAATTGCGGTGCCACCTCCATCACCACGTAATACTGGTTGAGGGGAGTGTAAATAACGGATACTTCCTGCTGACCGAAGGCGTTGTAGAGCGAGGAATCGAGCGACTGCGACGTTTGCCCCAAGCGGGCGGCTGTGATGCGATCGTAGGTAAGATTTTCCTCCAGGCCGCCGTTCTGCTGGTCGGTATTGACATCGACGAGCCCGGGAAGAGACTTCATGTGATCGAGGAGGATGGGACCCCAGTGCGCCAACTCGTCGACATCGTTGGACTGGATGGTGTATTGGTATAAGGCGTTGCTGGAGCGGCCGCCGATGCGGATGTCCTGCGCCGGCTGCAGGAAGGCGGAGGCCACGGGCAGGCGGTCGAGCTTGGGGCGCAGGCGGTTGATGACGTTCATGGCGCTGGTCTGCCGCACATCGCACTTCGGGCTCTCTTTGCACTGGGCGGCGAGAGGCTTGAGAACAATGTAGATGTTGCCGCTGTTGTTGGCCCCTTGGCCGCCGGTGTAGGCCTCGACATGTTCGACCGCCGGGTCGGCGCGAATGACGTTCACAAGGGTCAGGATTGAATGGCGCATGAAGGGAAAGGAAGCATCCTGCGGCCCCTGCACGCCGCCTTGGATCCCCCCCGTGTCTTGTAGCGGGAAAAAGCCCTTGGGAATCTTGACGATCACCACCACGTTCAGGGCGATGGTGAGCCCCAGCGCGAGCAACATCAAGGTGGGATTGTCGAGCGCCCACAAGAGAGAATGCCTGTAGGTCCAAAGCAGGCCGTCAAAGAACCTTTCGCTGGCGCGGTAAATCCAGTTATGCTTCTCTCCTTGGGGCGGCGCCTTGAGCAGGTGCGCGCACATGCAGGGCGTAGTGGTGAGGGAAACCGCCAGGGACATGACGATGGCGCAGGAAAGCGTGACTGCGAACTCGCGGAAGAGGCGCCCTATGATCCCGCCCATCATGAGGATGGGAATGAAAACGGCGATCAGCGAGGTGCTCATGGTGAGAACCGTGAAGCCGATCTCCTGTGCGCCTTTGAGAGCGGCGGCAAAAGGCTCCATGCCGCTTTCGAGATGGCGGGTGATGTTTTCCATCACCACAATGGCGTCGTCCACCACGAAACCGGTGGCGATGGTGAGCGCCATGAGGGAAAGGTTGTCAAGGCTGTAACCCAGCAGATACATGGCCGCGAAGGTGCCGACGAGGGAGGTGGGAACTGCGACGCCGGGAATGAGCGTGGCGCGCGGGCTACGCAGGAAGAAGAAGACGACCAGGATCACGAGCACAATGGCGATGACCAGATTGCGCTCCACATCACGCACGGAAGCGCGGATGGTGTTGGTGCGGTCGTGCACGACGATGGTGTTGACTCCCTTAGGAAGGATCGCCTCCAGGAAAGGCAATTGCGCGCGGATGCGGTCCACCGTCTGGATAATGTTGGCGCCCGGCTGCCGGAAGATATGGATAGACACGGCCCGCTGGCCGTCGACGAAGCCCGCGGTGCGGATGTTGGAAGTCGAGTTCACTACATCGGCTACGTCGGAAAGGCGAACGGCCTGGCCATTGTGGTAGCCCACGATGAGCGGCTTGTATTGATTGGCGAGCGAGATCTGGTCGTTGGTAAGAATGTCTTCCGTAGTTTTGCTGTTGGATATCTGCCCGGCGGGCGCGTCCGAGTTTTCCAGGCTCAGGACCGACTGAACGTCGGCCAGCGTGAGGCCAAAACTTTCCAGCTTCTCCGGATTGATTTCCACGCGCACCGCGGGCGTGGCGCCGCCGCCGACAAAGACCTGGCCCACGCCGTTGATTTGCGAGAGCTTCTGCTCGAACAGTGTGGAGGCCAGGTCGTAGAGCTTGGTGATGTCGTATTTGTTGGAGGTGAAGCCGAGGATCAGGATGGGCGCATCGGCGGGATTGACTTTCCGGTAGTACGGATTTTGGGGCAGGTCCGTCGGCAGGTAAGTGCGCGCGGCGTCGATCCCGGCCTGCACGTCGTGGGCGGCGCCGTTGATGTCACGGCTGAGATCAAACTGGAGAGTGATGCTGGTGCTGCCGAGCGAGCTCGACGAGGTCATCTCAGTAACGCCGGCGATGTGGCTGAACTGGCGTTCCAGAGGAGTGGCCACCGAGGCGGCCATGATCTGCGCGCTGGCGCCGGGTAGACTGGCCTGCACGTTGATCGTCGGAAAATCCACCTCGGGCAAAGGCGCCACCGGCAGCACGGTGTAGCCGACAGCCCCCGCAAGCGCCACCGCGGCGGTGAGGAGCGTGGTGCCCACGGGCCGATGAATAAACGGAGAGGAAATGCTCATGCGCTCTCCGGGTGAGACTCCGACCGGCCGCTCATGCGTGTTCGGGGAAGAAGCGGCCAGCGATGCGCTGGGCGATGCGGCTGAAGAA
>JASHUH010000262.1 GCA_030040115.1 Acidobacteriaceae bacterium
TCCTTATTCACCCGACCTGAACCCCATCGAAAAAGCCTGGTCCAAGCTCAAAGAGATGCTCCGCCAAACCAAGGCGCGCACCGTCGAAGCCCTCGACCAGGCCATCGCTCAAGTCCTTCCTCAAATCTCGCCGGCAAACGCGCAAGCGTGGTTCAGGCTGTGTTTCAAAGATATATAGCTGAATGAGAAATGCTCTAAGTTGGAAAAGCTGCCGGCGAGACTGGGCAAGCGCCCAGAATTCAGTTATGCTTGAGCCATGGCTATTGACTCGATTGTTGCTCAAATAGATTCCGAAATCGCCAGGCTCAACCAGGTGCGCAGGTTGCTGAGCAATACCGGTACAGCTTCAAGCGGCATAAGTGGTCTGGCAGCCAGGAAGTCTCCCGCGAAAAAAGCCGCCAGAAAGCGCGTGCTCAGCGCCGATGCCCGCAAACGGATTGCCGAAGCGCAGCGCAAGCGTTGGGCTGCGCAAAAAGCCAAAGCCAAGGGCAAGTAAGAAGCGCGAAATCTTCATTACCCTGACTGCCACGCATGGTATTCCCGCCCCGCAATGTGAAAGGGAGTGGACGTGTTCGTGTATTCCTGAGAAAGCAGGGGTGCTCGCGAAAACGGCGGATCGCATGCCCGTCATGGAACCGTGAATTGCGTTTATATCGCCGCCTCCTGCATCGATCCCGGGACTTCCCAACAAGTCGCGCGGCCACATGAATCCATCGGATTTGGGCTTGCCCGCATGCCTCCAATCCTTTCCGATCGCCTATGGGCGAGGTTGCGGGATCAGCAGGAAGACACGCAAGGCACCGGCGTGCGACTGCCGCGCCGGTCTAGGGTGCGGAGACTCGCCTGCCCCTGCGAGTTCCGGCCGGATGCGGTACAAGTGGTTGCGCCGCATGCGTTGCGCCGGCTCGGGATCAAATCCGGGGCAAACCGGTGAGACTTGTTTGAAGCGCAGGCGCTGCGCCGAAAGCGACGCTCTACGGCAATGTGTAATACAAGTAGGTATATCTCCAGTGGATGGTCTCCCCCGGAGCTGCCGTCAGATGGATGAAGGGCTCTATCCCCATCACCGAGCGGATCGACCACAGCTCAAATTTCGTTAGGGGATGATCGCCAGTGATTCTCACCCCTGCTTTCACGCGACTGTTCTCGACGTCGATGTCATTGTCCGGTTGAGCCGGGGTGAAGGTGCTGTACACGTCGATGGCCTCGTGGTCCGCGAGCAGTCTGCGATAGACGATGCGGTTGCCCTCCACCGCGCCCAACTCTGCGTTGATTGGCCGGTCCAGATGGATCGCGAAGGGCAGCGTAACCGAGAAATCGGGACCGATGGGCTGATGGTCCAGCACCGTGAAGTTATGGTCGTAGACATCCGTCGCAATCGGGACCCGCCCCAGGTTCTTCAGGGTGTGCTCGATCATCATGCGCGGCTGACCGGGCGCAAGCCGCAGCGTTTTCGTATAGAGATATCCATAGCCCGAAGCGGCGTCGACGACTCTTTGTGTGAACTCAATGGAGGCGGGCTTCGCACGAACCTTCCAGTCGGCCGGATCGACAATCGAGTAGTCATGCATGTTGCTATACCTATGGTCGTCCGGTTTCCGCAGTATTCCCACGCCGATCTTGACAAATGTTCCGCCCGGCTTCGCCGCATCGAAGCCAAGCGGAGTGAACTCTTCCACCGGCCCGGTGTCCGCAGAGGCCTTTCCAGCGATAATATCGGGCGGAGCGAAGATATAATCTCTCACCGATGGGTCGATCTTCTCGAACCACGGGCCGTAGTATGAGTGGCCCGCGAAAGTCAGATTCGCAATGACTCCCGACCAATCGAAGCGCGTACCGCGGTAAAAGCCTTCCGAGGCATTGGGAAGATCGACCGTAACCTGCAACACGCGGTTGTCCAGATGCGCCTGCGGTCCCTGCGGTATCTGGGCAATCGCCAAGCTTGCTGTCGTATTCACCAGCAACGCCGCCAGGCTTGCCCGCCAGAGCAGGCCGCAAGGATTCGTCCGGCAATCCGATACATTCGCTTTCACTCGCTTGCGTAGCATACACCTGCCTTTATAGATGTGTGACTCCCTGCTCCACTCGATGTTTGGTAATTCTCTGAGATTCTTCCGATGCTGTTTTGGGTTTTGTTGGAGTCAAGTAAACCTCGGAAACGACCAAGCGAAGGAGCGTGCGAAAGATGCCCATTCCGCCAAAACTTCATTGCGATGATTAATTCAAGTCAAGGTGCGAAGCAAAATCGATCTTACTACGGCAGTGCAAAGCTGAATAAATCACCGCTTCCGGTCGCGACCGCGAAATATTGTTTTCCCCTCACTGCATAACTCATAGGGGAGGCACGGATCGCTTGTCCAAGGCTGATGTGCCATAGAGGCGCGCCGGTGCGCCCGTCGACGATCACGAAATTCTGCGCGTCGTCGCCGAATGCGACCAGTCCCGTGGCAGTCGACATCACACCGGCCCACGCAAATGTGGGACCGATGAGACGATCGCGCCACGCAAAATCGAGCTTATCCAGGCTGAAGGCGTCGATGTACCCCTTGCCGATCTCGCCTAGCGGCCTTCGAAGTCCTGTTGAGTAATAGGTTCGTCCCTCCTCGAAAGGCGTGGTCTTCGCTGTGTATATGTTGCATGCCTCCAGTGAGCGGAAGTAGAACATGTGCGTTGCCTCGTTGTAGCTGGGCGAGTACCAGTTGGTGGCGCCGTCCTGGGAGGGACACACCAGAACGCCTTTTTCATCGGGGGTCAAACCCGCGGAAATAGGTCGTCCGTGCTCGTCCATGCCTTTGGCCCAGTTCAGATTGGAGATGAATTTCCGGGAATAGAGATACTTTCCATTCGTCCGATCAAGGATGTAGAGGAAACCGTTGCGCTGCGCGGTGACAATAAGCTTTCGCGGCCTCCCGTGGAAATTTGCATTGACCAGCACCGGCGTTTGCACAGAGTCATAGTCGTACATGTTGTGCGGGGTAAATTGAAAATACCACTTCAGCTTACCGGTGTCTGGGTCGAGCGCCACCAGGCAACTGGTGTACAGGTCGTCACCAGGCCGCACGCTGCCGTCGTAATCCGGGGAAGGATTGCCCGTCCCCCAATACACGGTGTTCAGCTCCGGATCGTATGTGCCTGGCATCCATGTCGTTCCGCCGCCATGCATATACGCATCGCCCGGCCAGCTATCGTTGCCGAATTCGCCCGGACCGGGAATGGTCCAGAAGCGCCACATCTCCTTGCCGGTCTGCACATCGAAGGCGGCCAGGAAGCCACGCACGCCGTCGTCTCCGCCCGAGGTGCCCACCAGCACCTTGTCCTTCACGATGAGCGGAGCGCTGGTGGCGCCATAGTTTCTGTTGCCCGTCGCGTACGGTACGTCCCAGATCAGATTGCCGGACCGGGCATCGAGACACAGCAGGTGAGCGTTGTCGGTCTCCATGTAAATGCGCGTGCCCAGAATGGCTACGCCCCGATTGTGATGGCTGGAGGCGTCATCAATCAGTCCTTCCGTCACCGCGCGGGCGTGATGCCAAATCTGCTTGCCCGTCTCCGCGTCCAGCGCATAGGCGTCGTTCCCGGCGGTAATAAACATCACGCCCGCAACGACAACAGGAGTCATCTCCAGAGGACCGGCTTCCTGGGTATGGAAGACCCACTTCACCACCAGATGGCTGACGTTCGCCGGCGTAATCTGGGTCAAGGCGCTATAGCGCCGGCCCGTGTAGTCGCCATTGTAGGAAACCCAGTTATCTTTGGTCGGTTTCTGCAACAGGTCGCTTTGCTTGACTTCAATCAGGCCCGTAGCATCGCCTGCCGGATCCGCTTTCGCCGTGGGCGAATGCCTCTTCGGCGATGGCATGCCCGTCTTGATCCCCGCCGTCTGCCCGCGCCCATCCCCGGGAGTTGTCGCCAGCAGCAAACAGACTGCTGTCCCGAGCACAATCTGGTCGATTCGCATTCCTGTTCTCTGCCTGTTTCTGCTTTGATTTGGAACTCCCATTAGCGGCCACCGCCGTGGCGCCGGCCTGGGGGTAAGGGCTCTGCGGGAGTCGTCTGTCCGGCAACAATCAAGAAGCTCGCGATGTTGTTCAGTTCCGCCGGCGTCAGCCGCCTGCCATAATCCTGCGGCATCAGCGAGTGGTCGGTGCGATGGACATCGATCAGGTCGCTCTGCGCTAAAAAATGAAAGCGGCCGTCCTCGGTCTGGAGCACCATGTCGAAATTGTCCTCGTTGCGGACGACGCCGGTGAGCTTTTTCCCGGTCTTTGTCCGCACTTCGACCACGCGCGCGTCCGGCGCCACGGGGTTGTCCGGCGTCACAATTGCCTTCGCAATCGCGTTTGCCGCATGACTCCGGCCATAGGCCGTCAGGTCCGAGGCAATAAATCCACCCTTACCCTGAATCATGTGGCAGCTCGAACACTGCGCCTTGCCGAAGTAAAGCGCACGTCCGGCCGCCACGTCTCCGGTCGCCGCTGCCGGGCCTACCATGTCGCCTTGGCCCTGCAGAGTACGCAGATACCGCACCACGGAGACAATGTTCGCATCGCCAAGCTGCGCGAACGAAGGCATCCCTCCAGAGACGCCGTCATGCACGACCCTGATCAGTTCGGCATTGGAAAGCGCGACAATGTTCGGCGCGGTGAGGGAGGGAGCCTTGGCGCCCTGTCCGTCCGAACCGTGGCAGTTGGCGCAATTGATCGCAAACTCCCCCGCTCCCTGAGCATCCCCCCTCCCCTGCTCCTGCGCCATCATGGACATTCCTGCGAGCAGGAAGAGGCCGGCAGAAACCCACAGGTTTGCCCACCGGCCACCTTTAAGGTGCGTCAAGAATCCTCCCACGACCAACTACCCCGTTTTAATTCCGAAGCGGCGCAAACGGTAAACGCGCTCGAACCCTCCGAATCGAAATCACGCGCATCGCATTGACGGCGAGTTATGCTGCTACTGCTACGGCAGATCGGCGGAAAACAGCAAGTCGGCACGCTTCCTTCAGCCCCATTTTCAGGTGAATGCATTCTCGCTGCGGGGGCGAGCGTACCAGCAGAATTGAATGAAAGTCAAGTAGAAAAAACGCTAACGGTCGCAAGGCTCATCCCCGCATAGGGCATTTGTCCTGAAATACAACCCATCCAGGCAGGATAGTGCTGTAGCCCGCAGTGCGCCAGCACGCCGAGATAGAAAGGGTTGGCGCCGGTCGGCACGCATGCGCGCTCTGCCGACGGATAAAAATTCCACCGTGGCCGATATGTGGATGCCCCTGCACAGAGAGAACAGAAAATTTCAAAGAAATCCGGCAGCAGCGAGAAGCCCAAGTGTAAACTTATCCCGAAGTGGGGGGCAGAAAGAAATCCCGGTTTAATTAAAGGCAAGGAGGTACGGTGATGAAGCGGCGGGATTCCCAGGATCGGTTTGACAGACGAGAATTTCTTGAGACGGTTGGCGTGTTCACCCTCGGCCTTTCTGCGGCCGCCTTGCTGACTCCCAAAGCAGCCGAGGCCAATGGAACCATAGATCCGGGTTCGAGACCATTCCGAGGCCTGTTTCCAGTTGCTCAGACGCCGTTCACCCCGAACAATCAACTCGACCTGGAATGCCTGGCTGCCGAGGTCAAATTCTGCAATCTTAATCGTGTGCCGGGACTGATGTGGCCGCTCAAT
>JASHUH010000263.1 GCA_030040115.1 Acidobacteriaceae bacterium
TAGATTTGCACTGTTGCTGTTCAAGGAGCGTTTCCCATGCTCGCTGTTCTGGGTCCAAAACTACTGATCGGCGCCATTCTCGCCGTCGCTCCCGTCGCCGTCGCTGTGCCCGAGGGTGGCTCTGCTTGGATGTACCTGACCATCGCCGCGGCTTCCTGCGCCGTTGCTGTGGCCCTAAAAGCCAAGACTGGCGCTTAGGAACGGCCATTTAAGCACAGGGTGGTCGTGTGGGGGTCGCCCGTTTCGGGAGTCTTAACCGCGCCATCCGACGGGTCAGGCGCAGATCATGTGCGCTCGCCTGCTTGACTCCGCCAAGTCGCCTGAAATCAATGAAAACAAAAGATTTCCGTGCCCAGACGGCTCGATATCGCTTACTCCCCGCTGGGCGGCGAGTAAGGTTTCTGCAGATACGCCCGGGCCTGGTTCACTGCGCCCTGCGTGTTGTCGTTCGTCTGGATGGCGAGACGGTACTCGTTTACCGCCCGGTCCCGCTGCCCCGTCACGTCGAAAATCATGCCGATCTCGATGTGGCTCCATACCTCCGTCCACGGCGGATCGTCGTCGCCGCGCAGCGCGTCGCGGAAGGCGTTCACGCTGGCCTGGTAGTTGTGTTGCTCAAAAAGCACTTCGCCAATCCTGTAGCTGGCCAGCGAGCTCTCCGGGTTCACCTTCAGGGCATCCTGATATTGGGCCAAGGCGCTCACCAAATCCCCCTGCGCCACCAGCTGCTGCCCCTTCAGAATATCGATCCGCACGGCAAGATCGGGAGTGCTTTTCAGCACCCAGTCCTGCGGGTCAACGCTGATCTGTCGCGGCCGCCCAAAAGTGTCCACCACGTATTGCGAATTGGTGCCCACCACGTCCACCCGCTGGTTCACTGTCTTGCCATCCGTTTCGATCCGGAGATCGACCGGCATGTTGAACAGGTCCAGATCCTGGTCAATCTCCCCGATGGTGCGGAAGCCTTTATTGTTCCCCAGCCGATAAACGGCGTATTTATCGGTGAATTGGGGCGCTCCGGTGCCGTCGATCCATTGCGCAAAGAAGGGCGTAAGCTGCTCCTGGCTCTGCTCTTCCGCCACCTTCTCAAAGTCCGCGGTGCTGATGGGCTTATCTGTGTATTCGCTCAGCGCTCCCTTGAGCGTGGCCAGGAACATCTTGTTGCCCAGCTCCCAGCGCATCATGTGGAACACCATCGCCCCCTTTTCCAGCGTCATCGACTGGAATTGCGGCGAAAACGGGTCCAGCCGCGCCACACTCGAAAGTGGAATGGTGTCGTAGGCCAAGGCTCCGGCTTCCACATCCTCCAGCGCGGCGCGCATGGCGCTGGCGCCCTCCTGGTTCTCCAGGTACATCAGCTCGCCATACCGCGCCATGCCGTTGATGATCCAGGCGTCGTCCAAGGTGCGGGGGCTCACCTCGCACCCCCACCACTGATGCGCCATGGTGTTGGCCAGCAGCCGTATGCCCGACTTGTCGCCCACCCGCGAACCCGGAATCGCCGCCAGCTCCGGCGCCCACACCGCCGGCAACGTGTCGTCCGGCAATTCCACCACGTTCAGATGACTGCTCTCCAGCTCGCCAAAGTCATCGGTGAAGAAGTCGTACTCGCTGGCCGCCGTCTGCGCCAACTGGTTCGCGGACCGCTGATGGCTGACGGTCACATACACCTTCACATTCCCTGAACCTGCCGAAACCGGGTCTAGATATCTGCCTGCAATCACGGTTCCCGGAAATCCCGGCCGCGCCCATTTAAAGTCGTACTCCTCGCCCGGCTTGCCGTCTTTCAGCGTGACTGTCTGCGGGGTTCCCGTGCTGCCGCTCGCGAAAACCCGCATTCCCTGCGGCACGCGAATGTGCATCTCCGCCGTGAACCGGTCGGTCATGTAGCCGGTCATCGGAAACCACCGCGCGGGATACAGCAAATAGCTGATCGGCTCCTGGATGGCGGCCAGCTTCAGCCCCTGCACGGGACCATCCTCGTTGCCCGTAATGACGCCTGAGTACTCGAAGGTCCAGTGCGCCGTCTGCCCGGGAGTAAACGGTGTATTCGTCGTCACGCGGATCGATCCATCCGCCGTCCGTTCCCCGTCCAGTTTCTTGCCGCTGTCGTCGGTAATATCGGTCAACTTCAGTGCCGGATGAAAACCAAAAGTCACCACATCCAGGTTTGCCGGCGCGGTAAATGCCACCACCGCCTTCGCCGTCAGGGTATGCGTCGACGGATCCAGCTCGGCATCGATCGTGTACCCGGTGATGTTCGGTCCGGGCCGTTCGAATCCCTGGCCGAAAAGGGGAACCGCCGTCAGGCTCAAAGCCAGGCTCACCGCTGCCGCGGCCAACACGCTCCGTAACCGAGCCTGTCCACGTCGCCAATTCCTTCCCTGTGTCCGCATAGCCGTCATCTTCCCGTCGCCGCTGTTGGTAAGGCGATTGTCTGGATGGTCGCCATTCTTTGTAAGCTCGATTCTGTCACGATTCAGCGAAACTCATTGGATCTTTCCAGCGCCTGGTTATCTCGAACGGATTGCGCCCGTCTCAAGGGGGCTCCGGCGACGCCGCGAATTTCGCCGTCAATAGCGCCCCGGCGCCGCCAAGCTCCTCCAGCACGATCGCAACCACCCTTTCGATCGCGCCCAACCCCCCGTGCTCTCCGCCATCCAGTCGCGCCCTCAGTGCAAGCCGAATTGCCTGCAACGCCTTTATCATGGACTGCCGGGGCGGCCCATCCGGTAGCAACAGGCTTAGCTGTTGGACGACATTTGCCGCCGTGAAGTCATTTTGGATCAGTTCGGGAACGATGCGCCTCCCCGCGATCAGGTTGGCCATGGCCACGTGCGGCACGTGCACCACGCGCTTGGCGACGGCCCAGGTAAGCGGTGAAACCCGATACACCACCACAAAAGGATTGCCGGCCAGCGCCGCTTCCACGGTAGCCGTTCCGCTGGCCACTACCGAAGCCCGCGCGTGCTTGAGCGCCGCCCGCGCGTCCTCCACAAGGCGCAGCGTCAGCCCGCGCCCCCAGTTCGCCGCCCATCCGCTCACCTCTGTCCGCTGCGCCGGGGTAAGCGTCCGGGCCAGCGGAAGAAGAAACTCGTGTTTCTCCGCTATGCCCGCCGCGGAGACGCCGGCCAGCGCCAATCCCTTCGCGGCCTCCAGCATGCGCGGTAAGTTGGCGCGGACTTCCTTCAACCGGCTCCCCGGCAACAGCCCGATCCAGGTTGCGGCCGGGTGAAGATCGTTTTCCGCGGCAAATCGCTCCCGCGTAATCGTAGGCGGAGCGAGTTCGGCCAGCGGGTGCCCCACAAACTCGGCATTCACGCCGCGTTCGCGGTAAAACGCCTCCTCGAAGGGGAAAATCACCAGCATCCGCCGTACGTATTTGCGCACCAGCTTGATTCGATGCTTTTTCCATGCCCACAATTGCGGGCTGACGAAATAAATCACCGGAATCCCCAGCCGGTCCAGCTCCGCGGCCAGCTTCAAATGCACATCCGGAAAGTCGATGAGAACCGCCAGGTCCGGCTTTCGTTCGGCGATCGCCTTCTTCAGCTTCCTGAAACCGCGATAAATGCGCGGCAGGTGGCGAATCACTTCCGTCACGCCCATCACCGCCATCTCTTCCGAGCGCACCACGGGCTCGAGTCCCGCTTCGGCCATGCGCGGACCACCCATGCCGAAAAAGCGCGCCGTCAGCCCCGCTGCGGCCAGCCGCCCTTTCAGCGCCTCAATCAGCAATGCCCCATAGTGCTCGCCGCTGGCTTCGCCTGCCGAGATGAAAAGGGTGGGGGCCATGATTGAGCGCGGAGGTGGTGGGCTGCCCTTATGATAACGGTTGATACGCTGCACCGCCGGGCGGATTTGGCTTTCCCGCTCACGGACCACTTTCCGTTTGGTATCGTGTAGCGTTACGCTACTCAGATAATCAAGAGCTTCCGGCACGCGGGAATCGAGAAGTTCTTTTTCACCGGAAGTAAAGCGGGGATCCAGCCAAACCACGCCGTCAAACTCAATCTTCA
>JASHUH010000264.1 GCA_030040115.1 Acidobacteriaceae bacterium
CATGTCGTCGCCCAAGGTGGGGCGGTGATACTCCAACGCTTCGCTGTAATACTTCATGCCATGGCGGTGTAACTCTTCGGATATTTCTCCATAATGGTTTTCGGCCAGCAGTTGCGCGATGGTGCGGCGGAAATCCCAAAGGAAGCGATCGGTGTCCGCGGTGCTGCCGATGACGGTGCCGGTGAGCGCGGGCAGCCAGGGGCGCGGATCATAGCCGCGCAGCCGTTCAAAGTCGCTAAGAATTGAATCGGTCCAGTTTTGCGAACCCGCCTCGATGCTGTCGGTAAGTAAGTAGGAAATGCCGGCTTCGCCCAGCATCGTAGGGCCGACGGTTTGCGAGTAGAGCTTGAGATAACCGTCGAGATAATTCTTCACGTCGTCACGGTTCAGTTTGTCGACTTCGAGACCGGTAGCCTCGGCGGGAGCGGGACCATTTTCGTGGCCGGTGAGCGAATAACCGATGCGCAACACCATCCAGTTACCCACGGGCGGGGTCCAATCGAGCGCGCCATCGGGCTTCATTTTGCCGGTGAGGTCGACGACGTCTTTTTGCGCCACGATGTACTGCGGCGCAACTCGGGGATCGGCGATGGCGTAATAGTCGCGCTCCGTAGCATAACCGGCGCGTTTTTCAAATTCGTTCACACGCGCTCCGCTAGCCAGCACCAGTTCGGTGATGGGATGATCGTGCGGAGGCTCAGCGCCGGAGGCGGTGGCGAAGACAAGGCGGAAATAGCGTGCGGTGACGGCGTCGAACGCGACCGTGCACTGGACGATGCTGCTGGGAGGAATGTCGGTAATGGGACGGAAATGCACGCCGTCGTCGCCGGCCTCAAGGCGCGGCGGGATGGCGCTGCCGCCTTGAGCGAAGATGCTGATGGAGCTATCCAGCGTCGCCAGAGTAACGGCTTGGATGGTTTGCGGATGGCCGTAATCGAATTGCACCCATGCTTCACCGCCGGGCGCTTCGGCAGGCAGATCGAGCGCGACCGTGTTCACGTCGCCGTCGGAAAGCGCGGCCACATTGGCGCTTCCCCCACTCGAAGTCACCTGCGGATTGAGCTGCGCCTGGCTCTCGTCGCCCTCGGGAATGCGATAGGCGATGACGGCGGCATCGGCGTAAAACTGCGGCCGCGCGATGATGCGGCCATCGGGCGTGCGGCGTCCGGGGACGGGGTAATCCTGGAATGGACCATCGACCTGGGGCGGATGCGCCAGCACCCCTGTGAACGGTTTGCCACCCGCGATGCGGGTCGCCGTCCAAACCATCTTCTTCATGCCTTGGGAGGCAGGCACCCACGGTCCACCCGTTTCGCTCCATCCGGGTGAACTGGCAATCGCCACTTCCATCCCATAACTTCTTGCGGTGGTTACAGCATACGTAAATGCCTGCTTCCACTCCGGGGTCATATAGATAAGCCGTTGGGGGATCACTTGCGGCGTGTTGATGGCGCCTTCAAAGATGGTGACTCCGCCCAAGCCGACGCGGTGCATCCAGTCAAGATCGAGCTTGATTCCCGCGCGACTGATGTCGCCATTCATCCAATGCCACCAGACGCGCGGGCGCGCGCCATTGGGCGGATCCTGAAAGCCTGTGCGCAGCGAATCTTCCTGGAAGTTAGGCTCATTGTGCGCAGCCGATACCTGCGCTGCGAGCGGATAACTGGTGAAGATTGCAAGACAGAGCAGGATGGGTGGAAATTTGCGGAAAAAAGTCATCGGTAATCCGTCCTTGCTGATGTCGATTAAACCGCTGGCCGGAGGATTCTGTTTCTAGGTCCGTGTTCTCCAACTTACCCAAAGTGGCTCTTGGACCACCCCACATGAGGACATCTTTAGGCGGTCAGAGACTTAGCTCTTTTTCGCCACCGTAGCGCGCGTTGAGCCGGTGGAGATGCCGCCATCCACGAGCAGAGTCTGGCCGCTGATATAGCCGCTGGCTTCGGAGGCGAGAAAGACTACGGCTCCGTCTAAGTCATGCGGTTGCCCTGGACGCTTGAGGGGGATGCGGTCAACGAGATAATCAACCCACTCTTTGTTGTCGTAAAGGACTTTGTTCTGATCGGTGCGAAACCACCCCGGCGCAAGGCAGTTGACGGTCACTCCGTAGGGGCCCCAATCGTCGGCGAGGCTCATGGTCAACTGGCGAACGCCGCCGCGGCTGGCGCCGTAAGGAGCGAGCCCGGCATACCCGAAGACGCTGGTGACCGAGCCAATGTTGATGATGCGCCCATAGTGTTTGGAAATCATGCGGCGCGCCACCGCCTGGGCCACAAAAAAGCTGCCGCGCAAATTAGTGTCGAGGACCAGGTTCCAGTCATCCCAGGTGATTTCGAGGGCGGGCTTGCGCACGTTGCAGCCGGCGTTGTTGACGAGGATATGAACTTGGCCAAAGGCGGCTTCAGCAGCGGCGGCCATGGCTTCAATGCTCTGCTGGTTGCGCACGTCGAGCTCGAGCGAAACCGTGCGGCGGCCGAGGGCTTCAACCTCCGCGGCAAAGGGAGCCAGCGTCTCGCAGTGACGGCTGGTGAGCACCAGGTCGGCTCCGGCACGGGCAAGAGCGCGCGCAAAATACTGACCCAATCCGCGGCTGGCGCCCGTGACGATGGCGGTTTGGCCGGTTAAATCGAAGAGCGAGCCGTTCATTGCGCCCTCGGCGTCAAGATGACTTTCATCAGGTTCGGTTCATGCGCGTGCAGACGATCGAACCACCGCGGACCTTCTTCGAGCGGGGCCACGGCGGTAATCAGCGGGCCCACTTGAATTTTGCCCGCGGCGATGAGCTCGATGGCCTGAGGATATTCTCCCGAAGACGCGCAGGAGCCTTGCAGGCGCAACTGACGTGTGACCACTTTCTGCAAGGGAAGCGTGACTTCAGGAGCGATGTTGCCGATGAGCGTGATCGTGCCGCCTTTGCGGGCGCTGTCGATCGAAGCGTTGACGGTCTCGTTGCAGCCTACGGCCTCAAAAGCGCAGTCGACGCCCTGGCCGCCCGTGAGCGTCATCACCTGGGCGGCCAGTTCCGCGCCGGAGCAGTGCAAGACCGCGTCGGCGCCCACTTGCTGGGCGAGGGTAAGGCGGGTGGCGTCCACGTCGGCGATAAAGACGTGAGCAAAGCCCGCGGCGCGCGCCGCCTGCAAGGTGAGTAACCCGATCATGCCCGCGCCGGCCACAAGAGCGGTCTCGCTGCCGCCGCCCTCAGAAACGCGGACCGCGTGGAGCGCCACTGAAGTGGCTTCGAGCATGGCGGCCTCGGCAAAGGAAATCTTCTCCGGCAGCCGGTAGAGAATGCGGCGCGGGACTACGACGTATTCGGCAAAGGCTCCGTAGCGGCGGTATTCGGTGCAAGAAACGCCGATGACCTGGCGCCGGTCGCAGAGGTTGAATTCGCCGCGTCCACAGAACGCGCAAGCCCCGCAATAGACCGTGGAGTCGAAGGTGACGCGGTCGCCTTTCGTGAAGCCGCGCACATCGGGCGCGGTTGCGGCCACGGTTCCGGCGGCTTCGTGTCCCATGACAATGGGGGGAATGCGCCGGCCGGAGGAGCCATCGTAGCCGTGCACGTCGCTGCCGCAGATGCCGCACGCCTCGACGCGCACCAGAACCTCGCCGGGTCCAACTTCGGGCAAAGGGAGGTCGGCGATTTCGAGGTGGTTGTATTCGGAAAGGAGCAAAGACTTCATAGCGTTTGAACTTTCGATCTCATGCGCGGCTGCTGGAGCCGGCCAATTCTAAACCTTCTATTCAAACGTCACCCAGACCGGGCGGCGCGCATATCAGACATGGCCGACTTCAAACATCGCATAAATCCACGGCTGCGCGCAGGCTCTCGAAAGGGTCGCGCGTCGGAACGAACTCGTGCGCAACATAACCCTTGAAACCTGTGCCTGCAATGGCTCGCATGACGCCATCCCATTGTACCTCCTGCGTATCGTCGAGCTCGTGACGGCCGGGCACGCCCCCGGTGTGGAAATGCGCGATCCAGGCGATATTGTCGCCAATGGTGGTGATGAGATCGCCCTCCATGATTTGCATGTGGTAGATGTCGTAGAGAAGTTTTACATTCGGTGAATTGACCGCCTGCACCACGCGCACGCCCCAGGCCGTGTGGTCGGCCATGTAATCGGGGTGATTGACCTTGCTGTTGAGCAGCTCAAGGCAAATGACGACGCCGTTGTCTTCGGCAATTTTCTTCACCCGGTTCAGGCCCACGATGGTGTTCTGCGCGCCCACATCATCGGGCATGCCTTCGCGATTTCCGGAAAACGTGATGACGTTGGGCACACCGGCCTTGGCGGCAAGGGGAATGTTGGTGCGAAAGGCCGCTTCGATGGCCGCGTGGTGCTCGGGCCGGTTGAGGGCTTGTTTGATATCGCCTCCGCCAGCGTAGGCCATGGTGCAGATAAGGCCATAACGTCGGGGAGCTTCGTATTCGTCCGGCTGCAACAGGTCAATACCGTGGAGGCCGATGGACGCCGCATAGGCGCAGAGGCGATCCATGGGTATCTGCTGATAACACCAGCGGCAAGCCGACTGCCGGATGCGGTTCTTTCTTGCGACGGGGGATTGCTGGCCCTCCAACACGCCCGCCAACGGAGAAAGCGCGGTTGCCGCCAATCCGGCTTTCAGCGCGCTGCGGCGGCTAATCTTCGCAGAGCTCATCTTCGTTTCCTGCATCGTTCAGAATGGGATTACATTCCCTTCCACTCTACTCCCGTGGATCGAGCCGGAGTGTGCGCATGCGCTCTTTCGACGCTGGAACGCGCTGCTGGCGCCACGAGCAGGGGGAGGAAAAATGCTTTGGGCGATTTTTAGAAGGTGAAGGCGAACCCGCCGCGAAGGCCGCGCTGGTCTTGCGCGAAGATAAGCACCGAACCATCGCCGACGAGGTAGGGGTGGTAACCCTCGGCCAGCAGGTTGCGGACTTCGACCAGCGCCTCGATGCTCGTGGATCCGCCGCTGCAATGGTGAATGCACTGGCGGAAGTGAAGATTGAGATACGGGGCGAGAGCGTCGAGCGCGTAGGGGTCCACAGGGGTGACGGTGTCGTCCGGTTGCCAGCGATAACTGGCCTGCCACCGGGTTTTGGTTCCGTCAAGCGTGCCGGAGAGCGAGATGGCGTAGGTCTGCACGTGGTGTGCATGGGCGCTGGCGAGCAACTGGGAGAGCGGTT
>JASHUH010000265.1 GCA_030040115.1 Acidobacteriaceae bacterium
TGACCAGCGTTACGGACAAAGAAAGCCAGGTGGCCGTGGGCGACGGCATCCTGCCCTTCCGCGAAATCTTCCAGGCGCTCATCGCTATCCGCTATCCGGGCTTCGTCGATCTCGAATACGAAGTTCACCCTGATAATCCCATGCCCGGCGTGATCGCGAGCTACGCCTACATGCGCGGTCTGCTGACGGGGATGGGCTATCTTTGGCGCACCTGACGCGCGATGTGAGGGTTGCGCTTCCAGGAGCGCAAGATTCTTGGAGCTGCCCCCCGAACGTCCAGAGGTTCGAGCGCATCATGTCCGAAATTGCATTGTCCTTGCAAGGCAAAGTTGCGCTGATCACCGGCGGAAGCCGCGGCGTTGGGGCGGAGACGGTGCGGCTGTTCCACGCTGCCGGCGCGCGGGTCGCCTTCAACTACCGCCAGGCGCGGCAACCGGCGCAGGCGCTCGCGGCCGAATGCGGCGGCGACGCTCATTGTCTCGCCATTGAACAGGAACTCAGTTCGCCCGCCGACGGCCGGGCGCTGGTGGCGGCTGCGGTCGCGGCTTTTGGCCAACTCGATATTCTGGTCGTCAATCACGGCGTGTGGCCGGCTGCCGACGCTCCGATTGCCGAGATGCCGGAAGCGCAATGGCGGCGCACCCTGGCCGTCAATCTCGATTCGGTCTTCGGGCTGGTGCAAGCCGCGGTTGCAGAGATGTGCGCTCCACGCGCTGTGACTTCAGAGCCCGGAGCCGCTGCCGGACACATCGTGCTCATCAGCTCCACGGCCGGGCAGCGCGGCGAGGCCTTCCACGCCGACTACGCCGTGACCAAAGGGGCGCTGATCAGTCTTACCAAGAGCCTGTCGAGCGAGTTGGCGCCGAAAGGCATTCGGGTCAACTGCGTAGCGCCGGGATGGGTGGCGACGGACATGTCCGCGGCCGCCCTCGCCGACCCTGATCGCGGAGCCAGGATCGTGGCCGGCATTCCCGTCGGCCGCGTCGCCAGCCCAAGGGAGATCGCCGGTCCGGTATTGTTTTTATGTATGCCGCTCGCCGGCTTCATCAGCGGCGAGGTGCTCAACGTGAACGGCGGCGCGGTGTTGGCGGGTTGACGAGGAGGAGGATTCACGAGGAGAAGGATGAAGATGCGCAAATTGTTGCCGGCGGCCTTGGCGGCCATTCTGGTTGTCCCCGCCGTCGGCCCTTCGCAATCCGGCACGCAGGATGCCCAACAAAACGCCATCAAGGCGCGAGCGGTCCTCAACGCCATGGTGCAGGCCCTCGGCGGCGACCTGTGGCTCAACCAAAAAAATTACATGCGCCGGGGTCAGGTTGCGGCGTTTTTTCACGGTAACCCCGATCTGGGCACCACTGAGACTTTCGAGTACCACGCGTGGCCCGACGACGACCGCATCGAAGTCACCAAGCACCGCGACGTGGATGAAATGTTTATTGGGCGTGAGGGCTGGGAAGTGACCTACCGCGGCAAGCGGCAACTGCCCAAGGACCAGGTGGATGACTTTCTCCGCCGCCGCGACCACTCCATTGAGACGGCCGTGAAACTGTGGATGAAGGAGCCCAACACCATCCTCATTTACGAAGGCCAGCACATGGCCGAAAACTACCTCGCCGACCAGGTGACGCTGATCTCGCCGCAAAACGACTCCATCACCATCCTCATGGATGCGCAAACCCATCTGCCGCTGCAGCGCTCCTTCCAGTGGCGCGACCCGGTCTATCACGACAAGAACACCGAGGTCGAGGAATACGCCGATTACCACGTCATCGACGGATTTGAGACTCCCTTTTCGATCACGCGCCTCAAAAACGGTGAATTGGAGCGGCAGTATTACGTCACCCAGGTCCGTTACAACCTGGACCTTCCCCCGGACTTTTGGAATGTAGACAAGGTGGCGCGGAAGACTAAGGGAAAGTAAGGTCTCCGGGGGCGTTTTGGCGCCGGAAGGTCAGTGGGTGCGATCCAGCGGATAGCCTGCTGTGGTGGTGCAGTTTCCGGGTGGCCGACAACACTTCCGCGATTCTCAATTTATCTTCGGGGAAGGACTGCTCCAAACTGTGGCATAGAATCTCCTAAGGAGACAGGTGGCAAGTGTTTTCCTTCAATAGGGTTCCGCGGGTTTAAGTATTACAAGAACGACGCGGGGAGTTGGTCGTAGAGATTGCGCGGCATAACGATTGGCTGATGTACCTTGCGATGTTGGTCGCGTTCACTGCTGCGTTCTTGTTTATGTCGTATATTTTTGTCTCGCCGCTGTTTCGGCGACCGATCCATGCCAACGCGCTCTCCCTTTTGCCCTTTATCGCGTTCCTTGTGTTGTGGTGCTCAATTGCGCTCCGGGTGGGTGTTTGGCGCGCATTCGGTGTTGAGCAGATAGTTCTCGAAAATGGTTTGCTGCGCTGGACGCGCACGGCGCTGTTCTGGAGATGGAATCTTGAGATACCTGTAAAGGACATTACGGCGTCAGCCCAGTGACGCCATGGCACGGGCTCAGCAACCGTGTCGAATTCGTGGTACTCGGAAAACGGGAAAAGATCGGTGACATGCTTTCGCACGGTGAAGCCTGGGACCTTGCATACCGGTTGCGACATCAATTGGGCATTACAAAATGACCGTGATGAAATCATCGACGGTACACTCGCCGAGCCGAATTTCAATCTCCGAGCGGATGACCGGCGATCCGGAAACTAGTGAATTTCAGAGCCCTCCGAGGCAGCCGGAAGGCGAATTTTGCGGAGCAAGGTCGGCGCCAGAAACTAACCGGCTGCACTAACGGGCCCTTGTGATACACTCTGGCCAGCAACCCCTCTCAGGTGGCCACTTTGACAAGAATTGCAGCCCATATGGCTTTGCTCCCTCTCGCTCTGGCGCTGTCCCTCCCGCAGGTTGCCCATGCCCGTGCGAACGCCGCTCAAACCAGCCAATACAAGAAGGGCGCGGCCAAGACGATGAAGGCCTACCAAAAGCAGCAGAAACGGCAAGCTAAGAGGTCAAAGAAGCAGCAAAGAAAGGCACAAAAGCAGCTGCAAAAGCTTCACAAAACCAGCCATTGACGTACCAGCCCAGCCGGAAAACACCGCGCTCCTCACGAGTCACCGGCAAACCGGAAACTGCACCACTACCAGCCGGCTTCCTCCCGGAACGGCCTTGTTTATAATCCACTGGAGCGCAAACGGCGCCCATTCGCAACGCTCGTTGGAGCCGGAGCATGACCTTTGACATCCAGGAGATCCTGGATTTTTTGCCTCACCGCTACCCGTTTCTGTTGATCGACAGGATCGTGGAGTTCGAGCGCGCCAAGCGGCTGGTGGCCATCAAGAACGTGACCATCA
>JASHUH010000266.1 GCA_030040115.1 Acidobacteriaceae bacterium
AAATGAATCGAGGAAGCTGTTGCGCGTGCCGTTGTCGGTAAGCTGGCCGGTAAACATCGTGCCCCCGGTCATCCAGTTGTTGTACGCACTGCCCGCATCCGCCACAACTTGGCTTATCGAGTTTTCGTTCCGCAGCCCCACAATGGTGTTGTTCTCCGCGTTCGCTCCCAGGTGCAATGCTGTCGCGCATCCCTCGACATCTCCTCCCGTAAACGTGTTTCCATCCCCCGCCAGCAGGTTGATCCCCGTCGTCCCCGCCACCGGCCTCCCGCCCGAAGTCGGGCAATCCACGTGCAGCCGCACAAACGTGCTCGCATTCATCCAGTCCGTGGTCGCCGGGTTCGACACTTGGTGCCCGATGGCGTTCACCGCCGTCTGAAACCCATCGAACTGGTCGTCCAGAAACGTTCCGCCCGTGTAATTCCCCGTCCCGTCCAGCGTCATGCCCGTCTGGTTGGCGTTGCCCAGGAAATACACGCTCTCCACGTCCATCTCCTGGGTCCGGTACGCCGCCAGCCCTTCCGCCGTCGCATTCATTGACCCCGTCGTATTGATCGCCACATTGTCCATATGGAAACCGGGCGTATCGGTGGCGTACGTCGGGTCGCCCACCTGCACCATCGCCCCTGTGCCCGCATACGCAAATACCGTTCCGCCCTGGCTTCCACTTGCCGCGCTTCCGCCCCGTAGCGCACACCCGCGTAGCGCCACGTTCCGCGTCCCCGCCGTCACCACGATCTGATTCGCCGTTGTGATCGTCGCGCACGGCAACAATACCGTCGTGTTTTCCGCCGCAATCGTTAAATTCGCGCCCATCGACTGCGCGCCCATGAAATTCCGCGCATCGCACGTCCCGCCATAACTCGCACTCACCGCGCCCAGGCACGCCTCAAGCTTCGCCCCGAAGTCCGCGCCCGGAAACTGGTCCACCTGAAACGCCGAACCAACACTGCCGGTTCCGGCCAACGCCGCGTAAGCGCCGCCGCCCGGCTGCAGCCCGCCGCCGCCATTCAGTTGCGTCCCATAGCTCTGCCCGCCACTCGCGTTCCACACCGTGTAGCCGCCGTTCCCCTTCAGCAAATTGCCGGCAAAAAACGTCATGCTCTTTCCGGCCACCAGGTTCACCGGCGCGGCCGTATCCCACGTCCCCGCTTCGTTCACGCTCGCCGTTGTGGTCGCCGAGCAGCCCACCCCGCCCTGGGTCACCGTCACATTCCCAATCGACCCATCCGCATTCACCGCCGCCGTCGCCTGCGCCGTGCACCCTCCGCTAAAGGCCAGGGGAATCGCCGTCCCATACGGATCCCACCCCAATCCGTGCTCCGTTCCCACCGTCACGCCCGTTACCGCGCCGCCCGCCGCCGTCACCGTCAACGCCGGCTGCACCGCGTTCCACGTCGGCATCACCACCGCGTTCCGCACCGTCCATCCCTGTTGCGAATTTTGCCCGTTTCCGCCGAGGTCCAGCACCAGCCCTGTCGGCGGCTCGCCTGTCGCCGATGAATTCCCCGCCATCGCCACCACGTTGTCCAGCACGTTGTTCGATCCGGCCGCACCCGTGAACGCGTGCGTCGCCCGAATCGTCACGTTCTGCCAGCGGTTCGAATCCGCCGTCAATCCCGCCGGCGCCGTCCCCGGCAGAGCCGGAATCGCCACACCCGTATTCAATCCGCGAATGTCGATGTTCCGGAACTCGCTCCACTGCGGCCATTGCGCCAAATACATGCCGCAGGTGTGCGTCGAGTGCGCTCCCGGATACTGCGCCGCCATCGGGTCTACGCCCGTCGCCGCAATTTCCAGGTTCTCGATCTCCGCCACCTTCAGCCCGTTCCCGCCCGCGCCCGTCGCCGCTGGCATCGCAATCGCGCAATTGCCCACCGACCACGCCGCTCCCGCGCCCGTCACCCCCGTCAATCCGTTGCCGTCGTGCGCGAAGATTGAATTCGTCTCCATCGGCCGGCTCACTTGGCAACTTCCCGCCGCCGCCCGTCCCTCCGCCGGCGTGCACGACACGTCCGTGCTCTGGTCCACATAAATGGTCAAATCGTGCAGCCGTGTGTAGCTCAAAATGTAGGTTGCGTCCGTCACCGTCGCGAGCACGTCCTGCCCCGGAAATCCCATCAGCGCCGAAACTTGTTTTCCCAATCCTCCAATCGATTCGCCGCGCCAGTTCAACGCGTGCGTCTTGCAAGTTCCCTGCGGAATCGTCAGCGCCACCCCGTGCGCATTGGCGTAATTCAACGCCGCCTGCAGCGCGTTCGTGTCGTCGGTCACCCCATCGCACACCGCGCCGAACTCCTTCACGCTCCGCGCCGTCTGCTGCGCCCCCGCCGTCCGCAGATCCGTTACCCGCACCCCGCTCGGATTCGTAAACGTGTCCGTCCCCGCGTACGCTGGCGGAATCTCCATCGCCCCGTTCGTTCCCGCCGCGTTCATCGCCGCCTGCAGCGTGGTCTGCGTGCTGCTCGCCGCCGGCGCCTGCACTCCATTCACCGCTGGCGTGTTCAGCGCTCCGCTCATGTTTCCGCCCGCCAGCGGAACCGCCGTCGCCACCTGGGTGTCCACGTAATGTTTGGTCGCCGCCTGCAGCGGCTGCGTCGGATCCCCATTCAAATACAGCGGCCCGCTCAGCGTCCCACCCGACGCCGTCAGCAGGCTCTCCGTCAGTTCCTCGATCGACTGGTCCACATACGCCTTGCTCACCGCCTGCACCGCCTGCGCCGCCGGCATCACCTGCGTCTGCACCTGCGCCAGCGTCGCCTGCGCCGCCGCCGGAACCACCCAATACTGCGTGTTCACGGTGCCATCGCTCAGGTAGAACACCGCGGTGTAATACAGTCCCGCCGGAATGGCGCCCTGGTTCGGAGCCAGGTTCACGCTCACAAATCCGTCCGATGGAATCGTCACCGTGGTCTTATCCGCCGCCACCGACTGCCCCGTCGCCGTTGTAAACGCCGGCCAGCTCACCACCAGCGTCCCCGATCCCGGCTGCCCGTTGGCCAGGTACACCGTCCCCTGCACCGTGGTTGTGCTTACACCTTGCGCGCGCGCCATCCACGCGCCTCCCAGCAGCCCAGACGCCAGCAACAGCACCGCGATTCCCACGCCGGGAAATCCCAACCAACTCGCTTTCGTGAGCCTCATCTCCATCTCTTCCTTTGTCGTAGTCCCCGCTCCACCCCACACGCGACCACAGCCAATCACTGCTCCTCGCTAACCCGCCAAAAAGAAAGGCCCGCAGGATTTCTTCCTGCGGACCCATGCCCATCTCTGATGAACATCGCTCCATCCACCAGCTTGCTAGGGCCGCTAACTGCGCTGGCGCCGCTAACTCCGCTAACTCCCTTCTTCCGGAGCCTTCCACTCCGGCTCCGCCGCCCATTGCCGCGCCCAATTCACGCGGCGCGGTTTCTTCACCGGTTTCCCGCGTGGCTTCTTCAGCTTGGCCAGATCCACCAGAACCAGTTTCCCGTTGCTCCCGCGGCCTGACCTCGCATGAACCAGCAGCGACTCCGCGAGTTCACCTTCGCCTTTCGCCACCTGCCGGGTGGCCATCCCAACCGTGCCCTCCGCCGCTTCGGTTAGCTCCGACCCTTCCGAGTGCGTGCTTTGGTTCACCTGTCCACTGCCAGGCGCTCCGCCGCTTGCTGCGCAGTTCTTCTCCTCCGAGCGTGCGTCTTCGCGCCCCGTTCCCTGTGCCGGCGCCTTTGCCGTCCGGCTGGGCGCCCCAGGTCTCCGGGGTCCCCGGCGAGCGATTTCTGCCCGCTGGGGCGGAGGTCCCGATTTTGAAACCGGGGAGACCTGCTGCTTCTTGGCGCCCATCGTTCCGGTCCGCAAAAGCACGGCCTCCGCGCTCTTCGTCCCGTTCTCTGCCTTCGTCTCTTCCTTCAGCTCCACCTGTACATCGGCCATCGATCCGCCATTCCCGGCCATCGTTCCACAGGTCTTCGCTCGCCCGCAGATACACGGCGCCCATCTCTAGAACTTTTCCTTCTGGTGCACACTGAATCCCGGAATTCACGGGTCGATTTCCCCAACGATTCGCGGCCCGTGATTAAAATTGCAAGGGCTTCATATCAAGGAAAAGTGCTCGAGGGGGTCGCCCCGAGAACGCATCTTATTGCTTTCGAATGATGCCGTCCTTAAAGAAAAAATCCTGACCTCTTTCTCCTGCGCCGCACGAACCCGCGGAGATGGCCCGAAGCAAATAATTTGGAAAGCCCCAGTGGCTTTCTCCTCTGTTCTCGTTCCCTTTCGGTGATTGATGTTCTCATCCTACCGAAAAGGAACAAAATTCCCTGCAAATCCTGCGAGATTTTTATTTCCTTCGTTTTCTATCACTTGACCAGAGTCGTCCGTTCCCAACCAGTTGACAGCGCAATCTGCGTGGCCCTGCCCTTCGCCAAAGCTCACCCCAAAGCTCACCAATGTCCGGCTCTTTCCGACTCCGCCAAACCGCCTGCCTCTCGCCTCCGAATCGCCATTCACCGCACCCCCCTCCCGTTTCCCGCATCTTTTCAAGGCAGGAGGGTCCATGGCGTGAGCAGACTCCGCGAACGGCTCAATTCCGCAGTGGGTGACCGGCTCGTCTCCCAACCCGATCGCAATCCGTACCTGCCGCCGCGCGTGGTCATCGTCGGGGGCGGTTTCGGGGGTATCCACGCAGCCCGCGCCCTGGCGCATCTCCCCGTCGAGGTCACCGTCGTCGATCGCCGCAACCACCACCTCTTTCAGCCGCTTCTCTATCAGGTCGCGCTTGCCGTGCTTTCGCCCGCCGATATCGCTGAGCCCATCCGCGCCATCCTCCGTAATCAGAAAAACATTGAAGTTCTGATGGATGAGGTGGTCGCCCTCGATGTTTCCGCGCGCCGCGTCAGCCTGGGCAGCGGCTCCTCGCTTATTTACGATTACCTCGTCCTCGCCACCGGAGCCACCCACTCCTACTTCGGCCAGGATGAGTGGGCGCCGCTCGCCCCCGGCCTCAAGAGCGTCGAGGACGCTCTCGAAATCCGTCGCCGCGTCCTGCTGGCTTTCGAACTGGCTGAGCGCCAACAGGTCGAGCACGGCTCGATTCCGCCCCTCAACTTCGTCGTCATTGGCGGCGGGCCCACCGGCGTCGAGCTCGCCGGAGCCATCAGCGACATCGCCCAGCTCTACACGCGCCGCGACTTCCGCCACATCGAACCCGCCA
>JASHUH010000267.1 GCA_030040115.1 Acidobacteriaceae bacterium
ACTGTTGGCCAGTTCCCGTTTGGCCTGCGCCCAGACTCCCTCGTCCGGGTTCGGTTCGGGTGCGTAAGAAGGGAAATACTCGATGCGCAGGCGGCGATGCTGGCGTTGCATCTGTTCGAGGGGATCTCCTTTATGGGTAGAGGAATTGTCCAGCAGCACAATCGGCGGGCCGCGCAGGCGACGCACCAGTTCGCGCACAAAGCGGCCAACCTCTTCCTGCCCGAGGTTGTCGAAGAAAAGCAGGTAGTAGAGGCTGAGCCGATACCGGCGCCTTCCGGGGCAATCTTTCTCGTTCTCGGAGCGATGACCGTCCTTATCGGCGGGCTCATGTGTTATGCGGAACATCACTTGAAACGCATGCTCGCATTCTCCACAATTTGCCATGCCGGGATCATGCTCCTTGGGCTCGCGATCGGGGGACCGCTCGCTTTCGCCGCCATGCTGGTTTATTTAGCCGGTCATGCGTTTGTGAAGGGCAGTCTGTTTCTGACGTCCGGCATTCTCCTTCATCGCTTGCGAGCCATCGGAGAGCGAGGCCTCTTCGCAAAAGGAAAAATGCTTCGGTGGACGGCATCGCTCTGGTTTCTGGGCGCGCTCGGCCTGGCTGCTGCTCCGCCTTTCCTTCTCATGACTGGAGAAGCGGGTATTTCTAAAGCAGCGGAAGAAATGGGAAGCAGTTGGATTTCGTGGATCTGTCTGCTCGGAGGCGCACTAGCAGGATTTATCGCAACGCATCCAACGCGGAGGTCGTCCGATCGGACCTTAGAATTCTCCTGTGAGATAAACTCTCTGCACGGGCCGACAAGATCAAGTTCCTGCTTTACCTTGAGCCAGTATCCGGGAGGGTCGCTGGTTCCTTTCGGTTGCCCAATTCACACAATTTTCATGCTTCGGAAATAAAATCGAAAGATTGAATGGATCAAAGAGCACTATTTTGCCCAACCGTTCAACCACAAAGGGAAGGAGCCATCAGGAGGGTTTTTATATTGGCATGGCTTATTGAGGCGCTCGTCGGTGTGGTGGCGTTCGCAGCCGGGATGAGGATGGCGTGAAGCGAAGGGATTTTGTACGGCTTGGATGGGCCACCATGATCGCGACCGGGACCGATAAGCTGCGGCCCGCTTTTGGGGAGTTGGCAGGCCTGCAGAAGGTTTCGGCGCGGCCACAGGATGCGATGGGGTCGCCGTTGAAACCGAACGCTGCGGAGCGCGCGGCGGATTTCAGCCTGCGCATCGCACCCATGATGGTCGAGTTGGCCCCGCAGGTTGTTATCAGCACCATCGGCTACAGCAATAATGTACCCGGTCCCCTGCTGCGGATGCGCGAGGGCCAATCGGTGAACGTGGAGGTTGTGAACGACACGGACGTTCCGGAGTATGTGCATTGGCATGGCCTGTTTACTCCCTCGGAAACGGATGGGGTGGAAGAAGAAGGCACGCCTCCGGTCCCGCCCCACGGCAGACGCTGCTATCAATTTGTGGCCCAGCCGGCGGGTTCGCGATGGTACCACTCGCACACCGCAGCCCTGATGGATCTGCACCGGGGCGCCTACACCGGCCAGTTCGGGTTTCTCATGGTCGATTCCGCGAATGACCTTGGGCGCTACGACCAGGAAGTCTTTCTGGCGCTGCGTGAATGGGAATATTTTCTGTCTACGATGGACCCGGATGAGAATCAACCGGATCCGAACGACCCGATGCCCGAAAAACCCGCCAAACCAGACCTGCGTCCCAACGGACTGGAAGTCAGCGCACCTCTTTATTCGATCAACGACAAAATACTCGGAGCCGGGGATCCCCTGCGCGTGCAGCCGAGTCAGCGCGTCCTGATGCACTTGCTCAACGCGAGCGCCTCGCAAATTCATCGCATGGCTTTACCCGGCCACAAGTTTCAGGTGATCGCGCTCGACGGCAATCCTGTGCCCACGCCCCAGCCGGTCGATGTGATTGAGATCGCCCCGGGCGAGCGCGTGGATGCGATGGTGGAGATGAATAACCCGGGCGTCTGGATTTTAGGGGAGATCCGCGATGTTGCGCGGCAATCCGGCTTGGGGCTAGTGGTGGAGTACGCCAATCAAAAGCAACGTGCGCGATGGACTCCGCCGCCGAAGTGGCGCTGGGACTACACCATCTTTGGCACGACCGCGCCGCATCCCGAGCCAGACCAGACCATCGACATGATCTTTGAAAAAGTGCCGGGCGGCCCGAATGGGATCAATCACTGGCTCGTCAACGGCAAAGAATATCCGCATGACGGGGAGTTTTTGTTCCGGCAGGGATGCCGCTACCGGCTGGTGTTTCACAATCGCAGCGACGATTCTCACCCGCTGCACATCCACCGGCACCGGTTTGAGCTCGTCGAACTCAACGGCAAGCCGACTGCCGGCATCAAGAAAGACACGGTGATCGTTCCCGCATATGGACGCGCCACGGTGGATGTGGTCGCCGACCATCCCGGCCTGACGCTGTTTCACTGCCATATGCAGCAACACATGGACTATGGTTTCATGGCGCTGTTTCGCTACGCTTAGGGTCTACCAAGTACATTCCGCTTGCGGATGGTTTAAAACCGCCGCGCAAATAATCTGTGTTACGGTTTTTTAACATTATCGACATACACGCGAAACATTGATGGGATAGAAAGTATTGATCTTGGTAACTTCCCCAACCACAAATCTAAAATGGAGGTACTGCATGAAGGCGATTCAAGGCAGGTTCCGTGTGGCAGTGCTCATGGGAGCGGCCGCTTCGGTGCTGGCATTCTCGGCTGGAGCAACGGCGCAGAATCAAAACTCCCATAGCAATCGGTGGTCGAACCTCAAAGGCTGGTCAAGTGGCAATTGGGCGCCGAACGACAATCCATGGCCATACAACAAGTTGCAGAACCCGCCCGTACTGGGGGTGGTGGGCGACGTCGCCTGCCAGCCGGGCGAGGAAGAGGAGGGTGAGAAGGCGGGTGAAAACTGCAGCGGGGACACCGTTCAGAATCTGGTCGAAACCCAGGCGGTCACCGCGCAACAGTTTGAGAATATGAAACCTGACCGCGTCGCGCTCCTCGGCGATGAGCAATACCAGGTGGGCCAATATTCGGACTTTGAGAACTCGTACGAATTGACCTATGGGGCTTTTAAATTGATCACGCGGCCCGCGCCGGGCAACCACGAGTTTTATACCGAGCACGGCGCGATCGGCGTTGCCGGCTACGGCTACTTCTCCTACTTCAACGGCGTCCAGCACAATACCGATGGAAGCATCATGACGGCTACGATCGCCGACAACCCGGACACTGGCGGCACCTTCACCCAACCCGTGCCGTATTCGGATGGACAGGCGGGGCACTTCGCGCAGTCGGGCGGGCTCGGAACCAACAATAGCGGCGGCCCGATCGGGGTCGGAGATGGCTGGTATTCCTATAACCTGGGCTCGTGGCATCTTATCTCGCTCAATATAGAGTGCGAGACACAGCCGGGCGGTTGTTCGCCCACGGGCTCCTGGTTTGCCGCCGAACTCGCGTGGCTGAAAAGCGATCTCGCGGCGAATCATTCGGCGTGCACGCTCGCCTATTGGCACCAGCCCACGTACAGCCCTGCCAACGGCATCACCGAAGAGGGCATTACCGCTGACGCTTTTTGGCAACTGCTGTATCAATACCACGCCGACCTGGTGCTGAACGGACACGACCATCTCTATGCCCGCTACCGCCCCCTTGACCCCGACTCCAATTACGATCCAAAGAACGGCATACGTGAATTCGTCGTGGGCACCGGCGGCGAGACACTCGACACAGTCGTCACAACCCCTGTGACGTCCGGCTCAAACGAAACAAACATGGAGGATCCTACCGGCAACACGAGCTTCAACGAGGAGAATCTCGAGGCGTCAAGCGGGGAATTCTGGGGGGTGATGGCCCTGACGCTCAATCCCAATGGCTACGCGTGGGATTACGAGTCGGCATTGAAGGATCCTGCGCAGACAACCGGTCCGGCTACTTTCAGCGACAAGGGCGTCGGCGCCTGCCACGGTTCAGTCAACAATGAGTAACCGGATCATCTTCGCCACTTTAGGCTTGACCTTGCTTCAGTGCGCGTTCCCCCTTCGCGATTTCTCGCCAAGGGGGAAAATTCTTTTGCCTTGCTCTCAGTTCCTGCTCGCAGCCTTCCCCTCTCGATGCGGTTAAGTGGCGGGTAGCGGCAAACGGGCTAGGGTCAGGGGGGCCCGTTCGATGGGCTGCGCGAGGGAGGGTTCATCGGTGGTGGCTGAGGCGTTGACCTGCGCGATGAGATCGCAACATGGAGAATTTTGCGTGTGGAGGCCGCACTTACTCGCCCCGCAAGGCTTCAATTGGGTTCACCGCGGCGGCGCGGCGGGCCGGAATAGCCGAGGCGGCGAGCGCCAGCGCCAGCACCGCAATCGCGGCCAACGCCAGCACGACGGGATCGAAGGGGCTCACCTGGAACAAGAAAGACCGCACCAGGCCGGAGGCCGCAGCGGCTCCGGCCAGGCCGATGAGGACTCCTACCGCCGCCAGCTTCGCTCCGGAGATGAGCACCAGGCTTAGGATGTGGCCGCGCTGCGAACCCAGCGCAATGCGGATGGCCATTTCCTGCACGCGCGAGGCCACGGAAAACGCCACGATGCTGTAGATACCCAGCCCGGCGAGCAATACGGCCGCGAGTGCGAAGCTGGTGATGATGGCGGTGTTGAAGCGGCGCGGGCCCTGGCTGCGGGCGACCACCTCGTTCATCGTTTCCACCCGGCTCAGCGGCAATTGCGGATCGAGGGAGTGCACCACGCTGCGGATGGCATTCTCCATCCGATCGGGCGGCAACGCGGACCGGACGACGATGTACGCGTAGTTCCCGACCAAGAGGGTGGGCTGGACTTTAGGCCCCGAATCTTTCTTTACCTGCGCGACCGGCAGATAGAACTGCTCGCGCGCGTCCTGATCCGGCGCGCCGAGCTTGGCGTCGGCCACCTCGCCCACCACGGTCATCCACGGTGTCGGGGATTTCAGCATTCCCAAGCGCATGCGCTTCCCGATCGGGTCCTGGTGCGGCCAATAGTGCGCGGCAAACTCGTGATTCACGATGACCACGAGCTGGGTGTTGGCATTATCGTCCTCGGTGAGGTATCGCCCGCGCAGCAGGGGAATGCCCATCGTCTGAAAGGAATCGCCGATTACCAGCGAGGGAGATGCGTTGGTTCGATCGGGCCCGCGCGGATCCACGTAACCTTCCGCCACAAAGGACCAGATGCCGCCGCCCGTCGCCGGAATCGTGTCGGTCAGCCCGGCAGAGCGCACGCCAGGAAGCTGGCGAAGCCGGCGCAGTAGATCATGGTTGAAATTGTCGATCCGGTCCTGGGTCGAGTACTGCTCTTTGGGCAGGGAATAGACCGCCGTCGCGACGTGATCCGGTTCGAAGCCCAGGTTCACTTCGCTCATCCTCTGAAAGCTGCGCAGGAGCAGACCTGACGCAGTCAACAGGACCAGCGCCACGGCAATCTCGACTACCACCAAGGCCGATCGCAGGCGGGCATG
>JASHUH010000268.1 GCA_030040115.1 Acidobacteriaceae bacterium
CCGCGCAGTATTTCGGATTTGTGCGAGACTCTCGGTCGCGAGTTTGACATCGAACCCGACGCGGCGCGGTTGGAGGTGCTCCCATTCCTCGATCAGTTGCTTTTACGAAAGGCCATCGATGTCCATCCTCCGGCTCTGGTGTAAGTTCCGCAGCCTTTCGTGGAGGCGACGCTCTCTTCTCCTCGAAGCAGCGTTCTGGCTGGTCGTGGCTAGGCTCGCCGTCGCGCTTGTCAGGTTTCCTCTTCTTGCTCGCCACATCGGCCGTTTGCATGCTCCCGCCGATCTTAGGGCCAATTCGAGCAAGGATCGGACAGTTGCACGCGAAATCTCCTGGGCGATTGACCGGTCTGCCCGGCTACTGCCTGTGCGGCTTGTTTGCCTGCCGCGGGCGCTGGCCGCATGGCAAATGCTGCATGTGCGTGGAATTTCGAGCCGCTTTCACTGCGGTGCAACACGGGGCCGGGAAGCTGCGATCTTGATCACCCATGCATGGGTTGATGTTTCCGGCGTTGAGGTAACTGGTTATCCTGAGGCGCATCACTGCGTCGAAATCGGTTTCTTCGCGCGGTGATTGTCTAACGGATGTTGGATTGCGGCGTGGTCTGCGCTCAGGGAGATTGAGGAGTGCATCGCCCATGGCAAGCGACATAGGTTTCAGGAACAAATGACCTTTTAATGACCATCTGGTGACAACTCTAGCTAGAACCCCGTTGTAGAAATATTGCTATCAGCGCATTTCGGCCGGTGTTCCCCAAATCGCCACACCGGCCACGATGCCCGACAAAAACTTGTAACCTCGTGAAATGCCTGCATGGAGACTTCTTCCCGATTCGAGGATCGGATGAAAATTGACCTGATCCACGCATGGGACAATGCCTCCGCGCGAACAAGAATCGCACAGATTGCAAAAGGAGACTCATCGTGGAAAAAGTGAATTGTCCTGCCGAAGTCAATCGGAAACAACAAGATCACGCTCGGAGAGCCTGGCAAACACCGGTCGTCGAAGAGTTGCTCGTGAATGAAACCGAGGTCGTTATAAGCGGTAAAGGTCCCGACGGTGGGATCTATTCAGATAGTTAGCTGAGTGTCGCAGTACCGAGGGCGTTCAATAAACCGGAAAACAAGCCCGTCGATGCGCTGCAGAATTTGTTGAGTGGATATGTCTTTTCTCGGGGTTATCGGTTCAGGGGCAGAAGTCGGCCCGGACGAGAGAGCCGGCCTGACTCAGATACACTCGTGTGTATTTGCCGGCTCCAGGCTCTCACTCTGGGGCCGGGGCGTTGGTGCTGTTTGCGACGATCTGTATGTGCTGCTCACTGGGAAAGTATTTAGACAGACGGAGATGGCGCGCGAACTGGGAGCAGAGCCGGCTGATCGGGCGTCCCTCCTGCTTCACGCATACCGCAAGTGGGGCGCCGAGTTCCCGAATCACCTAGACGGCGACTATGCCTACGTTCTATGGGATAGGCATACGGAACGTCTGCTCCTAGGCCGCGATCCCATGGGAAGTTGGCCGCTTTACTATACGCGCCGCGGCAAAGATCTGATATTTGCCGGCCGAATACGCCATCTGTTGCGTTGGCCTGGCGTAGTGGCGCACCCAAACGAGCGCCACATCGCACAATGGCTTGCGCTCTTCCCAGAGCCAACCACCGAAACATTTTTCGATGGAATCTTCCGTATGCTGCCGGGGGCCACGCTGTCCATCGAGAATGGGTCTATTTCCGTACGCCGCTTCTGGCAGCCGGAGGAGACTCCGCTGCTCCGGCTCCATGACTCGCGTGAATATGCCGAGGGCCTCGTGGAGGTGCTCGAGCGCGCGGTACGAGACCGCATGACGGGAGCATCCACGGTTGGGTCGCACCTAAGCGGAGGACTGGACAGCTCCTCAGTCACAGTCACAGCGGCGCGGCTACTGAGCCGCGAAGGCCGCAGATTGTTTGCCTTCACAGCGGTTCCGGAACATGTGGTCGATATTCCCGGCCGATTTACCGACGAAGGGCCGCACGCAGCTGCGGTAGCAGCCATGTACCCGAATATCGATCACATTCCGGTGCGGCACGGGGCGCATTCCCTGTTTTCTGTGATCGATCTGTTCAATTCGACGCAAGAAGAACCGATTTTCAACCCTTCGAATTACGACTGGATCTATGAGATCTGTCTGCGGGCACAACAGCGCGGCGTAGAAGCACTTTTGATCGGCGGGTGCGGCAATCTCACTATTAGCTACAGAGGCGATCGCGCGTTGCAATCGCTCCTGCGGGAGGGCCGTCTCGCAGCCTTTGCGCGACTGGCGCAGGACCTGCACCGCGATGGTGCACGGCGCTGGCGATCCCTGGCACATGAGCTGCTTCGCCCCTGGATGCCGGTGCATGCGTGTTACGCAGTCGACCGTCTGCGCGGTCAATTCATGGCCACGCACGAGTACTCGATGATCCGGCGGAAATTCGCGCGGAAGCACAATCTTGGCCTGATGACGCAGGAGCAAAGCTACGCCAGGCTCGACAGCCGCCCATTGCGTGTTTTGGCTCTGCGCAGGGCCGACTTTGGACCCTTTGCTTCTGCCTTCCGTCAGTTGACCGGAGTCAGTATGTCCGATCCCGCGGGCGACCGGCGGGTGATCGAGTATTGCCTCTCCGTTCCTGTCGAATACTACTGCGAAAAGGGTGTGCCCCGGTCGTTGATCCGCAACGCGATGATCGGGAGACTACCGGAGCAAGTGCGCACCGAGCGCCGCAGGGGAGTGCAGGCCGCCGATTTCAGCACCCACTTCGAGCCGGATCGCGCAGAAGCTCTGGCTGAGTTAGAGCGGATGAAGCAAGTGGACCTGATGGCCCATGCGCTCGACCTGCCCACAATGGAAACCATGCTACAACTATCTCCGTCGCAGGCCGACGCACGCGGCGGGATGCTGAACCACTGGCCCAAGTTGCTCCGCGCTCTCTCGCTGGGGCGCTTTCTGCGCCGCCTGGACGATGGAACGATGTTCTCCTTTCCCGAACTGCTACCCAGGATGGCAGCCCCGGCAGATGAGCGCGCCGCGGCCATGGCAGATACTGGCTGACCGATGAACAATCCTTCTAACTCAGAGACTTGTTATGCGAGTAAGTTCTAGCTGTTGCAGCGTCTTTGTTTTATTTTTCCTCGGCATCGATGTCGAATGCTGAGTGGCTCGTCGCGGCGAATACGATGTCGGTGGTGACAACAGGGGAATCTAAAATGCTCTCAGGTTGCAGCCCTGCATTTCGGCTGATGCTCGCTACTTCCTGGCTTGCCCCGGAGTCGTGGCGGGACCATCAGGGTCGTGCGATTCGCTCGGCCCTGCACTCAGGCTTGGACTGGGACGAGTATCTCACGCTCGTCGGGCGACACAGAACTCCTGCCCTGAGCTGGGAAGTGCTGAAGGGTGTGCCAGAGGCAAATCTTCCCCCAACGGTCAGGCAGACGCTGCAGCAACGCTGTGCCAACTGCCGAATGCAGGCGACGCGGCTCACTTCGCTACTCGTGCAGGTGCTGAAAGACTTCAACCAGGCAGGTATCCCTCTCATTCCGTTGAAGGGTCCGCTTCTTTCGCTCGAACTTTATGGCGATTTGGGGATTCGTCAGTCCCAGGACATAGATATCATGG
>JASHUH010000269.1 GCA_030040115.1 Acidobacteriaceae bacterium
CGAAAGCGCGCGTGACCAGAAACCGCAACCGGGCCCCGATCACTCGCTTGCGGACAAGGAGCCCGCATGAGCGCAGCAGCGGCGCCCGGAAGCGCGCCGGCACTCGGAATTCAGGTGGGGGATTATCTGCGCGTTCTGGCCAACGAGCGCGGGGCCTCGGCGCACACGCTGCGCGCTTACCGGCGCGAACTGGAGGAATTTGCGGCTTGGATCGCCAGGCGCGCCGCCGCAGATCGGCCAGATTCCAGCGATGCGTGCGCCGCGGGCGGCGGGATGAGCGCGGCGCAAATCGAGCTGAGAATCGACCGCATCGAACACACCGACATACGCGCCTATCTGGGCTCGCTCTACGATCGTGGGCTTTCGAAAGCGTCGGCGGCGCGGGCGCTGGCGGCGATTCGAAGCTGGTTCAAGTGGTTGGCGCGGGCGGGTTACATGGAGCGCAATGCGGCTTCGCTGGTGGCCACGCCGCGGCTACCCAAACACCTGCCCCGCGTGCCGTCCATCGAGCAGATGAATTGCGTGGTCGATTCCGTGCGCGACGACGCGGCGAGTTGGCCTGCCCGCGACCGCGCGATTCTCGAATTGCTTTACGGCTGCGGCATGCGCAATGCGGAATTGACCGGCCTGAACCTCGACGACATTCACTGGGCCAACGAAGCGATCCTGGTGCGCGGCAAGGGCCAAAAGCAGCGTTACGTGCCGCTGGGCGACGCAGCGGCGGCGGCGCTGCGCGTTTATCTCGGCGAGCGCGCGGCGCGAGTGGCCGCGGCCGGAGGGGCGAGTCGGGCCACACCCGCATTGTTCGTGAATTTACGCTTGCGCGGCCTTGATGCGGCGGGCGGCGCGGTGGGCAGGCAAGCCCGGCTCACCACACGCAGCGTGGGACGCATCGTGAAACGCATTGCCATTCTGCGCGGGCTTTCGGCAGACGTCCACCCGCACACGCTGCGCCACGCCTTCGGAACGCATCTGCTCGAAGAAGGCGCCGATCTGCGCGCCATTCAGGAACTGCTCGGGCATGAACGGCTTTCGACCACGCAGCGCTACACCCAACTTACCGCAGCGCAGTTGACCGAGGTGTACGACCGGACGCATCCGCGGGCGAAATAAGCTTTACGTGTTTTTTTTTCTTCGCGCGCGTGAACGGAATCGCCGACTGGGCCAGATAGCGCTCCATGTTCTGGATGGCGTCGAGGGGGGCTGCGGCGCCGTTGCGCGCCAGCGAAGCCGGCCAGGGGACGCATTCGATCAAGGTGGGGCCGTTGCCGCGGCGAGCGTGCGCGATCGACTCGCAGGCGACGCGATAAAGCGCAACCACGTCGTTGGCGTCCACGGCGATGGCTGGAACTCCGCATTTCTTCGCTCCGTTGTTTGCGCCCGCGGGAGCGGACCGATGCCGGCAAATAAAGATGACGGGCAAACGCTCGGCGGCGGCCGTGTGCAGCATCTCCGGCAAGAGCGTGGCAGTCTCGGACTTGCCGCCGGCAAAAAACACGGCGATGTGGTGTTGATCCCGGCGCTTCCGGGTGCGGGCAGCATTTAAAGCGCGCTTGAGCAGTGCGTACGGCGATGCGCCGCCGGAATCGCCGCTGCTGCGCAGGCTGGCGAGAAGCGCATTGGCTTTCGTGCCGCGTAGAAACCGCGGGATGAAGTTTGCCGCCGAAGCAACCACCGTGTCGCCTGGAAGCAGGTCAATGATCGCAGCGACAGCAGCGGCATGCGGACTCGGCCCGAGGCGTGGCCACCCGTTCTTGCCCGGCCGGAACGAATGGCGTTTGCCCAAAACGGCGATGCGGTCATCGAGGGCGCGGCAGCGCAGCAGAGTCTTGTAGAGGGCGAGCAGTTTGGTCTTTGGAATGATCGAGAAGCCGTTGCCGCCCGCCGAGGGCGCAGCTTCGTTGGTAATTTTAGTCCGCATTGGCGCGATCGATGTTCGTAATTGAAGTCATTGTAACGGAGACAGGATGCCGCGCAGCCCACATCGGTTCCGCGCTGCGGCGCCGCTAGGTTGAGTAATCGGCGTTGATGTGGATGTATTGGGCAGTGAGATCCGTGGTCCAGAAAACGCAGGAGCCGGCGCCCTGGTGGAGTTGGATGGAGATGATGTATTCGGGCTGCTCGAGGTAGGTGTGAGCGGCGGCTTCGTCAAACTCGGGAGCGCGGGCTCCGTTTTCGCACACCGGAAGCGAGCCGAAACGAATGTCGATGCGTTCGGGGTCGATCTGGGCGCCGGAGCAGCCGATGGCGGCGGCCAGGCGTCCCCAATTGGGGTCGCAGCCGGCCCACGCGGTTTTCACCAGCGGCGAGTGGGCAATGGCTTTGGCGATGCGCAGGGCGTCGGCGTCACTGGCGGCGCTGTCAATGCGCAATTCCACTACGTGCGTCACGCCTTCGCCGTCGGCCACCACCTGCCTGGCGAGCGAGGCGCAAACCTGGTTGAGCGCGGCGGCGAACGCCGGCTCGCCGGCGCCGACGGTCACGCCGCTGGCTCCGGAGGCAAGCAGCAGCACGGTGTCGTTGGTCGACGTGTCGCCGTCCACAGAAATGCGGTTGAAGCTGACTTCAATGGCGGGCTGCAGGTAACTCGCGAGATCGGCGGGCTCGATGGCCGCATCGGTGAGGATGTAAATCAGCATGGTGGCGTGCGGCGCGAGCTGGGGATGGATCATCCCCGAGCCTTTGCCGAAGGCGGCGAAGCGCACCTGGCGGAGAAGGTTATTGGATTCGCTGGAATCGGCCGGGGCGGCGACTTCAATATAGGCGAAGGCGGTCTTTTCGACCGTGTCGGTAGTCAGAATGGCCTCGGCGGCTTCCATCAAGCGATCGGATTCGGGGCCGATAGAGGCGGCGAGATCGGGTAACACGTCCATCAGTTTGTCCGCCGGCAGCGGGACGCCGATGACGCCCGTGGAGGAGGGGAACACTTCTTCTGCGCGGCAACCGAAGGCATGGGCCGCCGCGACGCACACCGCGCGCGCGGCATCGAGGCCGGCCTGGCCCGCGGCACAGTTGGCGTTGCCCGCATTGATGGCCACCACGCGCACTTTGCCGCTCGTGGCGCGCAAATGCTCTTTGCCGAGGATCACGGGCGCGGCCACCACGCGGTTCGAGGTAAACGCCGCGGCGGCGCTGGCTGGAGCGTCGGCCACGATCAAGGCAAAATCGGTGCGGCCGCTGGCTTTCAGTCCGGCTTTGGCGGCGCCAAAGCGGAGCCCATGAGGAATGACATAGCTGGAGAGATCGTTCATCGGGTCAACGCATTTAATCTAGCAGCTAGGAGCGCGGAATAGGGAATAGGGACTTAGGGACTAGGGACCAGACAGCAGGTGCGTCACCACTCCCGACCTGTGACCACAGACCCCGGACCACGATCTCTGGCCACTGAGGACCGATCACTGACCACTGTGCACTGCGAACTGACCACCGATTTTCTGGAGCTGCGCCGAATGAATGTGGCGCGGGGCGACCGCGTGGTGTTGCACGATGTGAACCTGAGCATCCGCACCGGCGAGCACGTGGCCATTATGGGACCGAACGGGAGCGGCAAATCCACGCTGATTCTGGCCATGACCTGCCAGATCTATCCCATCGTGGAGCCGGAAATGCGGGTGCGGATTTTCGGCCGGGAGCGCTGGGATTTGACCGAGCTGCGCCGGCATTTCGGCGTGGTGGGGGCCGAATTGCCGGGCGAGCGCACCGCCATAACCACGGGGTTGGACGCGGTGATCGCGGGGTTTTTCTCAGCGTCGACGCTGTGGCCCAATCTGCACGTGACCGGGGAGATGCGCGAGCGCGCGTGGGAGGCGCTGGAGAGGATGGAAGCCACGCATCTGGCCGAGCAGCTTGTGGGCACGATGTCGGCGGGCGAAAAGCGCCACATCGTGATTGCGCGGGCCCTGGCGCACCGGCCGCAACAACTGCTGCTGGACGAGCCCTCGAACGCTCTCGATCTGGCCGCGCAGCGCGAATTGCGCGAGACGCTGCGCCGACTGGCGCGCGAAGGAACCGGCCTGGTGCTGGTGACGCATCATCTGAGCGATATTTTGCCCGAGATTGAGCGCATCATCTTGATGCGCGACGGGCGGATCGCGGGTGATGGCCCGCGCGAAGAACTGCTCACCGAAGCGCGGCTAAGCGAGTTGTTCAGCACGCCGGTGCGCATCGGCCGGGATGAGGAATGGCTGCATAGCTGGTGAGACAGAGATCAGGGACAGGGATCAGGGACCGGGGGCTTGAGGCTAAAAACTCAAAGTTGCGAAGACCCTCAATTATGCGATGCGAGGACGGCCGTCGCGCCCGACGCCAAGCCCGCCCCCCTTTGTGGTACGATGCGAACAATTGGCGCGCACTGGCCAATCGAGAGGTCGAAATGAACCCATTCACAAGGCGGAATTTTCTCAAGGCGGGCGTGGCTGCGGGAGCGTTAGCCAGCGTAGAAACTCTTAATCTGCGAGCCGAGCCCGAGACGGCAACGAGCTGGGTGACATTGGGTAAGTCGGACCTGAA
>JASHUH010000270.1 GCA_030040115.1 Acidobacteriaceae bacterium
TCGTTTCCGAGAGCTGCCCCACCAAAATATTCCTTGCAAACCCCGAGATGGACCGCGACGTGTACCGCGAGGCATTCCATCTGAACGATACCGAGCTGGATCTGATTGCGGGCCTTGTGCCCCCCGGACAAATGCTCATTCGCAGGGCGCAGTCCAGCAAGAAGGTTCATCTGAACGTCGATTCGGTCACGCACTGGATGGTGACCAACAACGCCCGCGACAACCTCAAGAAACGCGATTACTTCGAGCGTTTCGGCGTCGCCGTGGGCCTGCACCGTCTCGCCCAGGACTTTCCCTTCCGGGCGCGTTCCGCGGCCGGTATTTCCCCCAAAGGAGCAGCAGCATGAATCGTATCCTCATCTTTATCGCCGGGCTTGCGCTCGCGCTTGCCCCACTCACCGCCTCGGCGCAGGACGCCTCGGCTCGGACTGTGCAGTACCACTCAACGGACATCGTGCCGATCCATGCCAAGCTCAAGTACACGACGCTGATTGAGCTGCCGGCCACCGAGAAGATTATGGAAGCCGCCACGGGTGACAAAGACTTCTGGGTCGTGGATGTCGTGGGCAACTTCTGCTTTGTGCATCCGGCGAAAGCCGGCATCAGCTCGAACCTGAACCTCATCACCGACAAGGGCAACATCTATAGCTTCACCTTGCAGGATGTCTCCGGCACTACGGATGCCCCCGACCTCAAGGTAATCATCCAGCCCGCCGACCGTTCTTCGATCGTTGCATCGCAGGGACCGCCCGAATTTGTGCCTGCCGCCCAGCTTGAACAGTCGCAGCAGGCTCTCGCGGCGGTGCAGGCGCACGTCACGCAGGCCGTGGACGAATACAAGAGCGCCTATCCGCTTTCCCTCAAATTCGACTACAGCTTCCATGCCGGCGAAGCGCCCTTCGAAATCACGGCGATCTATCACGACGACAAGTTCACCTACATCAAGACCACGGCTTCTGAAAAGTTCAGCGTGTACGAAATGCGCGACGGCAAGCCCAATCTTGTGACGTATGAGCTGAACAACGGGACCTACATCATCCCGAAGGTGATGGATTCGGGCTACGTCGAGCTGGGCAAGAAACGGCTGGAGTTCACGCGGAAGGGGTAAAGCCATGGCAGAGCCGGAGCTGACAAATCGAACAGCGGATCCCAAGGGCGTCCTCCAAAAGAACCTGAAGCCGATGCTCTACCTGGGCGCGGCGGTGCTGGTGATTGTGGCCGCGATTTTCAGCGGCAGTGGCAAGAAGCCCGCTGCTCAAAAGGGCGCCACGCCGAATCAGCCGCCACAGCCGATGATTCAGGATGCGACGGACAACAACGTGCAGGACCTCAAGAATCAGGTCGCCGCTGCGCAACAGAAAGCCGCCCAACAGGGCGCAGATCCCACGCTTGCCAACGAGACGCCTGCACAGCAGGCCGCGGCGGCCACTTACGGCCCCACCGGCCAGGCCGTGGCGTGTGTCCCCGGCCAGCCTTGTCCGCAGCAGGGCGCGTACATGCAGCAACAGCTCTCACCGGCAGCTCAAGAGGAACAGCAGCTCGCTGCGAAAGACCGTGAGCTTGCCTATAACTCTCGCTTCGCCTCGAATCTCGTGTATTCCCGGACGTCGGACCCTGCGACTGCACCGCAAGCGCCCGGCGCCGCACCAAGTCAAGCCAGCAATCTTGTGCCGCCGCGTGCGGCGGGCGACCCGCCAGCTCCTACGGCTGCTCAGACCACAGCCGAGCGCAAGCCGGAGGTCAACATCGACTCCGCCAGCGGCCAGCCCTACGTGCTCTATGAGGGAACGACCCTCGACACGGTTCTGATGAACCGTCTCGACGGCGACGCCGCCGGGCCGGTGAAGGTGCTGGTGTCAAATCCTGTCTACTCCCACGACCGTCAGCATGTGTTGATTCCCGATGGAACGATCGTGCTTGGTGAAGCCAAGAAGATCGGGGCATCTGGTTTTGGACAACAACGCCGCATGGCGGTGGTTTTTCACCGGCTCATCATGCCCGATGGCTACTCCGTGGACCTCGACCAGTTCCACGGCCTCGACCAGATTGGCGAAGAAGGCTTGAAGGATAAAGTCAACAATCATTACTTACAGATCTTTGGCACATCCGTTGCACTTGGCGTGATCGCCGGCGCTGGAGAGATCGAGGAAGGCGGCGGCACCATCACGACCAGCGGCAGCCAGGCCTTCGCCACCGGGGCGTCCTCCAGCGTCTCGCAGTCGGCCACCACCATCCTTGACCGCTTTATGCAGATTCCGCCGACCATCACCATCCGGGAAGGCCACCGCGTGAAGGTCTATTTCACGCAGGATATGTTGCTGCCCGCCTACGAAAACCACACCATTCCACAGACCTATTAAGGAGCCGATATGCGCCGACTCGCTGTTCTATGTCTCTTAGCTCTGCTCACGCTCTCCGCTTGCAAGAAGCAGGCCGCTTGCGATCCCGCCGATTCCCAAAAGGTCTGCGAAGCCTTCCAGCAGTGCCTACGCTCCGATACGTCTGCTGAGGTCTGCCGGATGGGAGAAAAAGACGCGAACTCGATCGAAAAAGGCAAACATTGATCCCAACCACGGAGGTTCCCCATGAAACGCATTACGCTCATCCTTGCATTCGCTCCCCTGATGGCCTCAGCCGGAGCGCGCGCGCAGTTCGGTTCCGGCATCGTGTACGACCCAACACAGTCGGCCCACGCCATTCAGCAGATCGAGCAGGGCCAAAACATCTTCACCAACTCGGTCAAGCTCGCCGACAACGCCATTGCCACATATAACCTCGCACATCAAATGGCGATGGCCCCGCAGTCGCTTTACCAACCCTTCCTGTCGCCTTCGACCTACTGGATGATGCTGAACCAGACCGCCAACACTTACGGCAACTCCCGCCAATGGACGAACTCGGTGAATACCGGCACGGGCGCGAGCTACAGCTACCAGCAAGCGTCGATACCACGCACCGGGCAGATCAGTGGCTATGGCAACTTGAGCACTTCAGCGCAACAGCAGATTGCGGCGCAGGGCGCCACCGCCGACTTAAACGATTCCGTGACCACCAGCAACATGCAGACGCTCGGCACGATCCGTGCCAATTCCCAGCAGCGTCAGGCAGACATCAACAATCTCATCAGCGCCTCTCAGTCCATCGACCCGGCCCAGCACACCGAACTGGCAACACTCCAGCGCATCAACCAGGCTTTGATTCTCTTGATTCAACAACAGCAGGAGGCCAACCAGATCGGTCAGGCATACACGCTGCAGCAGATCGTCGCGCAGAAGCAGCAGCAGGATACCTTGAAAGCCGGATTTCAGGACACGTCGAACTTCACCGGCACCTATCAGACGCACGTTGCGCCGGCCTATAACGGCGGCGCGCAGGCTTTGACGTATTGAGGTGACGTATGGGTGTACTTAACTGGATTACCCAAGGATGCGACAGTCTGACCAGCACGGCATCCCCCACGATTGATGCGATGGGCGTGCACATCTGCGTCGCACTCGCCACCATCATGGTCGTCTGGTTTGGGGTACAGGAGGCTTTGGCCTCGTCCCATGGCGGCACCGGGTTCCATGTAGGCAAGTTCCTGAGCTTCTTTATGCTCATCACCTTTGCCTATACGCTGGTACGGTTCTACGACAGTAGCATCCCCGGCGTGGGGCAGTCCTTCCGCGGTTTCATCAACGGCGGCGCGCAAAATCTTGTCTCTGTGATTGGCAGCGACAGCGTGACCAGCATCCAAAACACGCTCAGCCAGGCGCAGTCGAACGAGGGTCCCGGCACCATGAAGGCGCTGATGAACCCCTACTACGCCATCGTCTATTTTGTGATTCAGGCGTTGGTCGCCACGTTCTCCGCCGTGGTCAGCGCCATTGTCGCCTATGGCGCCGTTGCCAGCGCCGTCATCGGCCTATTAGGGCCGATCTTCATTCCGTTTCTCGTATTCGAGAAATTGGAGTTCCTTTTCTGGGGATGGCTCAAAGCCTTTATCGGATTCTGCTTCTATAAAGTAGTCGCCGCGGCCGTGCTTAGCATCCTGGCACACCTGTTGGCGCAGTACTACACGGAGTTCGTGAATTTCTCCGATCCGGGAACGATGGTGCAGGAGTTGCCGCTGCTCATTCTGCTAGTCCTAGTGAATATCTACATCCTTTTCAAAATCCCGGCTATGACCATGAGCATCTTCTCCGGCTCTGCCGGCGGGCATGGCGGCGGCATGAGCGGCATGATAGCGGCCACTGTATTGAGGGCAATCGCATGACGACAGCAACCACAACAAAACCATCTCCAGAGATCACCCGCGCGGCGGAACGGTATCTCGAACAATACGGCGACCCGCTCGTGATGAACACCTATTTGAAAGTCACGATTCTGGTACTAGCCGCGGTCTGTATTGGACTGATCGCGCTCGTCTGGCAGAGCCACCGCGCCCTTGCGAGCGCGCGCCCACTCATCATCCGCATCAACGACGTGGGCCGCGCCGACGCCATCGACTATCGCAACTTTCAGTACCGGCCCCAGGAAGCCGAAAACAAATACTATCTGACCCGCTGGGCGGAGGTTTATTTCAGCCGTAATCGTTTCACGATCGAGCGCGACCAGACAAATGCCTTGTACTTCCTGAACGGCGACGTTCAGCGTGCAGTAATCGACCAGGAGCGCAAGGAAAACGTCATTCTCAACTACACCAAAGACGCCTCGCTTCCGTTTGTCGATGTGGAGGTGAAGAACGTCATCCTCGACGACCTGCGCCAGTCGCCATATTCAGCGCGGATCGAGTTCGAGAAAGTATTTACAAATCCTGCCGATCACACGGAACTCAAGCGGGAGCAATGGGCCGCCAGCGTCACCTACGTCTTCCGGGACGATGTGAAGAACAACGAGCTGGCCGTCAATCCTCTCGGATTGACCATCATCCGCTTCCGGGCCGACCAGGCGTTCGAGTGATGTATGAGGCGTACCTTCACAATCCGGCATCGGGGGTTTTGTCGTCACCGGACTGTCGGCGCTGCAATGCACAGTATGCGCTTCATTTCGGCAACACTCGCTGTGGCCCCATCGCGGTGTGGCGCGCTCGATTTGCCGGCCTGTCCTGATTGCGTTCCGCTCGCAATCACACTCGGCTTTGGGCGGGTGTACGGGATCAAGCGGCATCCTCTTTCCATCCATCGAGGGGCGTATTCCGGGGGCGTGAACCTCTGCTTTATCTCCCGCTCTTCTCAGGCACCGCTTTGGGCTATTCCGGCGCCCTGGCGGCTCTGCGCCGCTCTGCTTTGGCTGCGCCACCCTGCGGGTCTTGGTTCCTCCCTGAAGGGCGCCCTTCAAGAAAGCGCGTCTTGGCCTTGGGAGCCGGGCCCTGCGCGTGGCTTCGCCGGGTGTGCCCTGAGCAGATCAGGAGATTGAAACACAGAGGAGATCATCATGTATCGGAACAACGCTTCACTCATCGGATTCGCAGGCAAGGACGCCGAAGCCCGCACCACCACAACCCAGCAGAAGCCATATACCGTTTTGTCACTCGCAACGCAGTCCTCATACAAGGACAAGTCAACCGGCGATTACGTCAACCGCACCGAATGGCACCGCGTCATCGTTTGGGGCAAGCTGGGCGAGTTCGCCAGGAAGATCCAGAAGGGCGCGCATCTGGCCGTGGAAGGCGCGATCGTCAGCCGCGAGTATCCCGACAAGAAACACCCCGATGTGAAGCACCGGATCGTTGAGATTCGCGCCACATCCATCCTGAAGCTCGACCGCGCTGAAAAGACCGAACCGGAAGAGCAGGCGGACGATGAGTTCAACCCGGAGGAAGAGGCCGACTAGGCTCTATTTTCTTCGCTCCCAGAAGCCCGGCAGACGCCGGGCTTCCATTGCTTTGAGAACACCCGCTATGAGCTTCGAGCTGATCCTTCCGTTCCTCCGCCCCATCGAGCCACTGTTGCTTGACGAGAGCATCAGCGAGATCATGGGCAATCCCGATGCTTCGTGGTGGTATGAACGAAACGGCATCGTGTACCCGGAGCCGTCTATATCCTTCGAGGCCGGCCCGCTGCGTACCGGCCTCGAAGTCATCGCTAACCAGCTCGGGAAAAAGCTCGATGATGACAATCCTTTGCTGCACGCGCAACTCCCGGACGGAAGCCGCCTGGCGGCGGTCATTCCGCCAATCGTGCGCCCGGCCCCTGCGCTCACTATCCGCAAGTTCCCTAGCCGGCATTACACCGTCGATGACCTCATTGCTCGCGGGACACTGACGCGCCCGCTCGCGGACTTTCTTGCCGCCGAGATTCGCAGCGGCAAAACGCTGCTCATCAGCGGCGGAACTTCGACTGGAAAGACCACCGTATTGCGCGCGCTCGCCGCGGCCATTCCCGACGACCAGCGCGTTGTGGTCATCGAGGACACATCGGAGCTGCATTTAGAGATGCCGAACCTGCTCTCCGCCGAATGCCAGGTCGATACGTTTAAGGCCAGCATCAGCTTCGACGATCTGCTCAAATCCGCGCTCCGCTGGCGGCCCGACCGGATCATCCTGGGCGAGGTCCGCGGCATAGAAGCACGCACGCTGCTCGACTCGCTCAATACGGGGCATACCGGCTCGCTCGCCACCATTCACGCAAACTCTGCCCAACGCGCCCTTCGGCGTTTCGCCAACCTCGTGCTTCGCGCTCATTCCCAGGCGACCTTCGAAGACATCGAAGCCGAGATCGGCGAAGCCATCAATTATGTCGTCCATGTCGAGCGCGAACCCGGCCGCCGCGTCATCCGGGAAGTGCTGCGATTGGATGACTACGACCGCCGCTCCCAACAATTCCAAGTCGAGGTCGTTTACGGCCCCGATTCCATCCTCAATTCCACGCGAAAGGATACGCCTTATGCCGCTGCTTGAAATCGTCAAAACCCACCACGTAACCGCCAGCATCCGGCTCAACGAAGAGACCGCCGGGCAGATCGACCAATACGCGGCTTTCCTTCATGCCTCCGCCGATGAAGTCGTAGACAAGGCGCTCACTTACGTCTTCGCTAAGGACCGAGACTTTCAGGACTTCCTTCGCACTCCTGAAGCTGCCAAGGTGACCGCCAGCCTGCGTGTCCGTTCTGTTCCCCAAGCAACCACGCCAGAGCAGGCAAATAACGGCAGTGTCAAGCCCGCGAAGGCAATGGAGGCGACCAGTGATTCACGCCCTCGCAGCTAATGGAATCGCCGTCGATATCCCCTTCGGTGCTTCGCACCGGGTTTATTTCGTCGCGGTAGGGATACGGCTTACGCCGTACCCCCCGCACAGATCCGGACGAGCGGATTTCCCGCATCCGGCTCTTGCCTCAGGTAGTGACGCGCAGACGGCGTGATGGATAAGGGTGACAGATATTGGCCGGAGGAAGCCAGCGACGGATGAGCCGTTTCATTCGCTCCCACTTGACGCGACCATGCTGGCTTCGCCTGCACAGAGCACGATGCCAGAAGTTCGTCACCGTGAAACGAAAGTGAGCGAGAGCATACCGGTTCCCCGGAACTCCGAAGTATCGGAAATGCCCACTCACTACGGACTTCAACCACTTGCCAACTTCAGGAACAGGATCATGCATACGCCGCCGCAACTCGGTCTTGACGCGCAGCAAGGTCGCCTGCATGCGCTTGCGAATCGTGTGCCGAAGCACCATGAACCTTCCCTTCTTCGTCTTCCCGCAGATGTGCTTGAAGCCGAGGAAATCGAAGGTCTCCGGTTTGCCCAGACTAGCGCGCTTACGGTTCGTTGCCGCATGGCGTCCGAACTCGATCAGCCGCGTCTTCTCCGGGTGCAGCTCCAGTTGGAACTTCTGCATTCGTTCTTTCAGTTCCGACCAGAACCTTTCGGCATCGTCTTTGAACTCAAATCCAACCACGATGTCGTCGGCATAGCGCACCACGATCACATCGCCGTGCGCACACTTCCGACGCCATGCCTGAACCCAGAGATCGAAGACGTAGTGGAGGTAGATATTCGCCAGCAGCGGCGAGGCACTTCCGCCCTGCGGCGAACCCGCTTCCACTTGCGTTCGCTTGCCCTTTTCCAGCACGCCCGCGTTCAACCATTTCTGGATGAGCCGCACGACGCGCCGGTCCGCTATCCGATGCTGGAGAAACCGGACCAGCCATTCATGCGACAGCCTGTCGAAGAAGCTGCGCACGTCCAGGTCCAGCACCCAGTTCACACGCCTCTCTTGGAGTCCACACCACAAAGCGTCCAGCGCTTTATGCTGGTTGCGCTGTGGCCGGAAGCCATAAGAGAAGCCGAGGAAGTCGGTTTCGTAGATGTTGTTGAGTACTTCCACCGCCGCTCTCTGAACGAGCTTGTCTTCAAGCGCCGGAACGCCGAGCGGTCGCTGCCGCCCGTCCGCCTTCGGAATGTACACCCTACGCACGGGCTTCGCCCGGTACGCTCCGCGCTTCAGTCTATGGGAGAGGTCCTGGAGATTCGCCTCAAGGTCCTCTCCGTAGTGCTGCCACGTCTCACCGTCTACACCGGCTGCCGCATACCTCTTCAATCGGAGGTAGGCAAACCGCAGGGTGTCGATGCGGTAGATGTGATGCAACAGAGCGGTGAACTTCACATCCTTGTTCGATTTTGCCGTTTGTCGTATCTGCGCCAACTCACTGGGCGCACTTATCCGGCTCTGAGTCCGGGGTGCGTTTTGTTGGCCCAGATTCCCCTTGGCCAGACCCCTTCCCTCCATCTCCTCCGCCACCGATACTCTGGCTTTGTTCGGAGACTTCCCCGGTACTATGGGTCTGTCCGACTTCCCGTGTTCGTTCATCATCGGCTCCAGTTCTTGAACTTCCCGATGCGTCCCGCGAGCGCTGGCCGCTCTCGGGTGAACCCGGGACCTCTCAGCTTCCGTGCAAGATGTGTCCCTACGTGCCAGGGTCACAGACCGCGCAGGACCTCGGTGCAACTCGCATTAACGCTCCACCGAATGTTGCCTTCCGCGTTGTGTCAGGGCGTCGGCGTCCTGAAGTTAGGGATATTTCGCGGCTCAATAACCTGGCCCGTAGTTCCTCCTGTCTACGCTTC
>JASHUH010000271.1 GCA_030040115.1 Acidobacteriaceae bacterium
GAACGGCGACCTGAGCCGCAAGATTACGGTGGATGTGCGCGGCGAGATTCTGCAGCTCAAGGAAACGCTGAACACGATGGTGGATCAGTTGAACCGGTTCGCCGGGGAAGTGACGCGGGTGGCCCGCGAGGTGGGCACCGAAGGCCGGTTGGGCGGGCAGGCCAACGTGCCGGGCGTGGCGGGTACGTGGAAGGACCTGACCGATTCAGTGAATTCGATGGCCGGCAATCTGACGGCCCAGGTAAGAAATATCGCCGAAGTAACCACAGCGGTGGCGCGCGGCGATCTTTCGCGCAAGATTACGGTGGACGTGAAGGGCGAAATCCTGGAGCTGAAGAACACGATCAACACCATGGTGGACCAGTTGAACGCGTTCGCCGGGGAAGTGACGCGGGTGGCCCGCGAGGTGGGCACGGACGGCAAGCTGGGCGGGCAGGCGCAGGTTTCGGGCGTGGCGGGCACGTGGAAGGATTTGACCGACAACGTGAACTTTATGGCCTCGAACCTGACCGGGCAGGTGCGCAACATCGCCGAAGTGGCGACGGCCGTGGCGCGGGGCGACTTGAGCCGCAAGATCACCGTGAACGTCAAGGGCGAGATTCTGGAACTGAAAGACACCATCAACACCATGGTGGACCAGTTGAACGGGTTCGCCGGGGAAGTGACGCGGGTGGCCCGCGAGGTGGGAACGGAAGGCCGGCTGGGCGGGCAGGCGCGGGTGCCGGGGGTGGCGGGCACGTGGAAGGATTTGACCGACAACGTGAACTCGATGGCCTCCAACCTCACCAACCAGGTGCGGAATATCGCCGAAGTTTCCACGGCCATCGCGACGGGCGACTTGTCAAAGAAGATCACGGTGAATGTGAGCGGCGAAATTCTGCTGCTGAAAGAAACCATCAACACGATGGTTGACCAGCTCAACCGGTTCGCCGGCGAAGTGACGCGCGTGGCCCGCGAAGTGGGCACCGAAGGCCGCCTGGGCGGGCAGGCCAACGTGCCGGGGGTGGCGGGCACGTGGAAGGATCTGACCGATTCAGTGAATTCCATGGCTTCGAACCTGACCGACCAGGTGCGCAATATCGCCGAAGTGACCACGGCGGTGGCCCGCGGCGACTTGAGCCGCAAGATCGCCGTAGACGTGAAGGGCGAGATTCTGGAGCTGAAGAACACCATCAACACGATGGTGGATCAGTTGAACGCGTTCGCCGGGGAAGTGACGCGTGTGGCCCGCGAAGTGGGCACCGACGGCAAGCTGGGCGGGCAGGCTATGGTGCCGGGCGTGGCGGGGACCTGGAAGGACCTCACCGATTCGGTGAACTTCATGGCCGGCAACCTGACGGCGCAGGTGCGCAATATCGCTGAGGTGGCCACGGCCATCGCCAACGGCGATCTCTCGCGCAAGATCACCGTGGATGTGCGGGGCGAAATTCTGCAGCTCAAGGAAACGCTGAACACCATGGTGGAGCAGCTTCGCTCGTTTGCCGCCGAAGTGACGCGCGTGGCCCGCGAAGTGGGTTCCGAAGGGCGGCTCGGCGGGCAAGCCAATGTGCCCGGCGTGGCGGGCACGTGGAAGGATCTTACCGACTCGGTGAACGGAATGGCCGGCAATCTCACCGCCCAGGTGAGAAACATCGCCGAGGTAACAACGGCCGTGGCGCGCGGGGACTTGAGCCGCAAGATCACCGTCGATGTGAAGGGCGAAATTCTGGAGCTGAAGGACACTATCAACACCATGGTGGACCAGCTCAATGCGTTCGCCGGCGAAGTAACGCGCGTGGCCCGCGAAGTGGGCACCGACGGCAAGCTGGGCGGCCAGGCGGTGGTGCCCGGCGTGGCGGGAACCTGGAAAGACCTTACGGACAACGTGAACTTCATGGCCGCCAACCTGACCGAACAGGTGCGCGGCATTGTGAAGGTGGTGACCGCGGTGGCCAATGGCGTTCTGACGCAAAAGCTGACCGTGAACGCCAAGGGCGAAGTGGCCGCGCTGGCCGAGACCATCAACAACATGACGGACACGCTGGCGACGTTTGCCGACCAGGTGACGACGGTGGCGCGCGAAGTGGGCGTGGAAGGGCGGCTGGGCGGCCAAGCCAACGTGCCCGGCGCGGCCGGAACGTGGAAGGATTTGACCGGCAACGTAAACCTGCTGGCCGACAACCTGACCAACCAGGTGCGCGCCATTGCCGAAGTGGCGACGGCCGTGACCAAGGGCGACCTGACGCGCTCGATTCAGGTGGAAGCCCGCGGCGAGGTGGCCGAACTCAAAGACAACATCAACACCATGATCGACAACCTGCGCCTGACCACGGACCGCAACACGGAGCAGGATTGGCTGAAGACGAACCTGGCGCGGATGACCGGCATGTTGCAGGGCCAGCGCGATCTGGGCGTGGTGGGGCGGATGCTGCTTTCGGAGCTGGCGCCGCTGGTGAACGCTCACCAGGGCGTGATCTACCAGATGGGCAGCGAACCGACCGCGGGCGGAGGCGCGCTGGTGCTGCTCTCCACCTTTGCCGATACGCCCGAGGGGTACGTGCGGGAAGTGCGGATCGGCCAGGGGCTGGTAGGCCAATGCGCGGCGGAAAAGCGGCGCATGTTGATCACCGAGCTACCCAAGAACACGGCGCCGATTCGCTCCGGGCTGTTCAAGGCGAAGCCGAAAAATGTGATTGTGCTGCCGGTGCTGTTTGAGGACCGCATCAAGGCGGTCATTGAACTGGCGAGCCTGAGCGCGTTCACGGCGTCGCACCTGGCGTTCCTGGAGCAGCTTACGGCCTCGATCGGCATCGTGCTCAACTCCATTGAAGCCACCATGCAGACCGAGGGCCTGCTGAAACAATCGCAGCAATTGGCCGGCGAACTGCAAACGCAGCAGAAAGAGCTGCAGCAAACCAACGAGCAGTTGGCGCAGAAGGCGCAGGAGCTGGCGGAACAGAATTACGAAGTGGAGCGGAAGAACCAGGAAATCGAGCAGGCGCGGCGGGCGCTGGAAGAAAAAGCTCGGGAGCTGGCGCTTACTTCGAAGTACAAATCCGAATTTTTGGCCAACATGTCGCACGAGCTGCGCACGCCGCTCAACAGCATCCTGGTGCTGGGCCAGCAACTGGCGGAGAACCCCGATAGCACCCTCTCGGCCAAGCAAGTCGAGTTTGCGCGCACCATTCACGGCGCCGGGACCGACCTGCTCAACCTCATCAGCGACATTCTCGATTTGTCGAAGATCGAGTCGGGCACGGTTTCGATCGAGGCGGAAGAAGTCTTCTTCGGCGCGGTTCTCGAGGCCGTGGCGCGGCCGTTCCGCCACGAGGCGGAAAACCGCAAGCTCAATTTCGAGGTGGTGGCCGAGGCGAATCTGGGCCGCAGCATGGTCACCGATTCCAAGCGCCTGCAACAGGTGCTCAAAAACCTGCTCTCGAACGCGTTCAAATTCACCGAGCAAGGCAGCGTGCGGCTGAAAGTATCGAGCGTCCGAGGCGGCTGGAACAGCGATCATCCGCTGCTGGGCGGCGCCGAATCGGTGGTGGCATTCGAAGTGGCCGACACCGGAATCGGCATTGCGCCGGATAAACAGCGCATTATATTTGAAGCCTTTCAGCAGGCCGACGCGGGAACCAGCCGGAAGTTCGGCGGCACGGGGCTGGGCCTGGCCATCAGCCGCGAGTTGGCCACGCTGCTGGGTGGAGAAATTCGACTCAGAAGCGCGCCTGGCCAGGGCAGCACCTTTACGCTTTACCTGCCGCTTAATTACATGGGGTCGGCGGCTCCCATCGTGGCGAAGAACGAAAGGAGCGCGGGGGTCATGGGCGCGCCGACGATTTTAACCAAAGTCACGGTCGTCGAACAGGAGGCGCGCATCGAGGATGATCGCGAGACCCTTCAGAAGGGCGACGCAGCGCTGCTCATCGTGGAGGACGATCCGCATTACGCGCGGGTGCTCTGCGATCTGTCGCGCGACGAAGGATTCAAGGTGCTGGTCGCGCGCACCGGCGCCGAAGCCTTGACCCTGGCGCGGGAATACAGCCCCACGGCCATCTCGCTGGACGTCTTTTTGCCCGACATGCTGGGCTGGACGGTGCTCAACCACCTCAAACAGGAGGGGGCCACGCGCCATATTCCGGTGCAAATGCTGACGCTCGATGATGACCGGCATCACGGCTTATCGCGGGGGGCATTCGCCTTTGTCACCAAGCCTTCGACCACGGAGGAGCTGAAGGCGGCGCTGACGCGCATCCGCGACTATGCGCAACCCCGGCGGAAGCGGCTGCTGCTGGTGGAAGATAACCAGGCCGAACAGGTAAGCACCCGCGAGCTGCTGGGCCACGCAGACATTGACATCGATGTGGCGGATTCCGGGAGCGCGGCTTTTGCGGCTCTCGAAGGCGGCAATTACGATTGCGTGGTGCTCGACCTGCGCCTGCCGGATATGACCGGCTTTGAAGTTCTGGCCCGGTTGCGCGACACGCCCAAGCTCAAGGACCTGCCGGTGGTGGTGTTTACCGGGCGCGAGTTGACGCCCGAGGAAGACACGCAACTGCACACCCTGGCGCGCAGCGTGGTGGTCAAGGACGTGGAGTCTCCGGAGCGGCTGCTCGACGAGACCTCGCTTTTCCTGCACCGGGTGGTGGCCGATTTGCCGGAAGAGAAACAACGCATGCTCGACCGGCTGCACCGCTCCGACGATGCGCTCACCGGCCGCAAGGTGCTGGTGGTGGACGACGACGTGCGCAACATTTTTGCGGTCTCGACGGTGCTGGAGCGGCGGGGAATGAAGGTGCTCTCGGCGGGCACCGGGCGCGAAGCCATCACCACTATTGAATCCACGCCGGACCTGGCGATTGTGCTGATGGACATCATGATGCCGGAAATGGACGGATACGAAACCATGCAGGTGATTCGCCAAAACCCGGCGCTGCGGCGGCTGCCGATCATCGCGCTTACGGCCAAGGCGATGAAAGGCGACCGGGAGCGGTGTTTGGAGGCCGGCGCCTCGGAGTATCTGGCCAAGCCGGTGAATACGGAGCAACTGCTATCGGCCTTGCGGATGTGGCTGCACAGGTAGGGTCAGGGATCGGGGTTAGGGATCAGTGGCTAAACACGATGCCATATACAAATGCACACGATAGTCATGAAAAACCGCTAAAGATGCGGGGACGAGCGTGAAACATGCGCAATTATTTATGACGCCCTGTTTAGTAGGCGATCGGTGGGAAGGGAACGCTGGGGGATAGAGGCAGAAGCGACGGAGAATGCAACCGATGACCGGGGACGAAAAAGTAAACATATTGATGGTGGACGACCAGCCGGCCAAGCTGTTGAGCTATGAAGTCATCCTTGGCGACCTGGGCGAAAACCTGATCAAGGCGCACTCGGCCAGCGAGGCGCTGAATATTCTTTTGAAGACTGAGGTTGCCGTGGTTTTGATGGATGTGTCGATGCCGGACGTGGACGGCTTCGAGTTAGCGGACGTGATCCGACAGCATCCGCGCTTCCAGAGGACGGCAATCATCTTCATTTCGGGCGTTCACCTGACCGATTCCGATCGCATCCAGGGTTATCGCAGCGGCGCCGTCGATTACATTTCGGTGCCCGTGGTGCCCGAGGTGTTGCGGGCCAAAATCGGCATCTTCGTGGATCTGCACCGGAAGACGCGGCAGCTTGAAACCCTGAACCGCGACCTGGAGAAGCGCGTAGCCGAGCGCACCGAGGAGTTGAGAATGAGCGAGGCGCAGTTCCGCATGAGGGCCGAGTTGCTCGACCTGGCTTCAGAGGCCATCATGGTGCGCGATATGGAGGACGGCATCCGGTTCTGGAACTCGGGCGCCGAAAATCTGTATGGATGGCGCCGGGACGAAGCCACGGGGCGCAACCTGCACAACCTGCTGCGCACGGAGTTTCCGGTTCCCAGAGATGACATTCACAAGGCGCTCGAAGAGCAGGGATCATGGCAGGGAAACCTGATTCAGAAGACGAAAGACGGCGCGGAAATCGTGGTTGCGTGCCAGAAGACGCTGAACCGGGAGCGCGACGCGGTGCTCGAGGTGGGCCGCGATATCACCGCGCAATTGCGCGCTGAGGAAGCCTTGCGGGAAACCGAGAAATTTGCCGCCATGGGCCGGGTGGCGGGGATCATCGCGCACGAAATCAACAATCCTCTGGCCGCCATCACCAACATTTTCTATTTGCTGCGCAATCATCCCTCGCTGGACGACGACGCCCGGCGCTGCGCCGACCTGGCGGAAGAGGAATTGCAGCGGGTGAGCCATATTACCCGTCAGACGCTCAGCTTTTATCGTGAATCGAAGCAGCCAATCGCGGTGCTGGTTCACGAACTGCTGGAAGACGTGCTGGGATTGCAGGACCGCGCTCTGAAAGCCAGCGGCATTACGGTGCGCAAGAAATACTTGACGGCGTGCCTGGTGCGGGGATTCCCGGTGGAACTGCGGCAGGTGTTCCTTAACCTGATTGGGAACGCGATTCAAGCCATGCCCGAAGGCGGGCTGCTGGGGGTTTATGTGCGCGAGGCCACCGATTGGACGACCGACCGGCGCGGCGCGCTGATTTCCATTGTCGATACGGGCAAAGGCATCCGGCCGGAGGACGCGCGGCAACTCTTCCAGCCCTTTTTCAGCACCAAGGCGACCAAGGGAACCGGGTTAGGGCTGTGGATCAGCAAGGGGATTGTGCAGAAGTACGAAGGCCGCATCACCTGCCGCAGCTATTTCCACGAGGGGCGGTGCGTAACCTGTTTTCGGGTCTTCCTTCCCAGTAGCGGAAACGCAGGGGCTACGGGGGTTCCCGGCGCCGAGGTGGGAAAGCTGGACGTCAAGTTGGAGGCAAACAGCCAGGAGCAATGGCTACTGCCGGCGGTGAACTGACCCCGCCGGCTCGACCTCGAAAAAAATCGGGAAAATGGAATAGGTCTTCCGCCTGGCTTTTGGGGCGTCACGGATGGCGCGTTTTTGCGTTTTCGCGCGTGGGATGGAAAAGCAGGGAACGAGGGAACAGGGGACGCGAGAGCAGGGAGGTTTGGTCGGGCGCCTAGAATGGGGACGGAGAGTGGATTTGCCCAAGCGCAGCGCAGGATTGCTGATTTATCGCCGCAAGGAACGCGGGCTGGAGGTTTTGCTGGTGCATCCGGGCGGTCCTTTGTGGGCGAAGAAGGATCGCGGCGCGTGGTCCATCCCCAAGGGAGAATACGGTGAAGATGAGGAACCGCTGGCGGCGGCGCAGCGCGAATTCAAGGAAGAAACCGGATTCGATCTCGACCGCGGCGAGTTTGTTTCCTTAGGCGTGATCCGGCAAGCCGGCGGCAAGATGGTTTCGGTGTGGGCGCACCAGGGCGATTACGATCCGCAAAGCCTGATCAGCAACCGGTGCACACTCGAATGGCCGCCACGCTCGGGCCGCAGGATGGAGATTCCCGAGGTGGACCGCGGCGGCTGGTTCACCATCGAGGAAGCCCAAAATCGGATTCTGGCCAGCCAGCAACCCATTCTCAGCAGCCTGGCGCGGACGTTGGAACGAGGGCGCTAATGGCGCGGTTGATGGCGCTGATCGGCGGCGAGTCGGAAAAGACACACCTAGCCACCAATTTTCGCCTTCTCGGGGCCACGCACCTGGCCATTCTGGGCGGGGTGCTGCTATGTGCCGCGGTCCTCGCTTTGGTGCAGCGGCGGCTGGGGCCCGGGTTCGGATGGCTGCGGATTGGGGTTGGATCGATTCTTCTTGTGGAGACGGGACTCTGGTACGGGTACCTGGCCCGGCTGGGGCAATTGACTTTTCCGGATCATCTTCCGCTGGAACTGTGTGACGCGACGCTGTATTTGACGATCGCCGCATTGCTGACCCTCAGCCCGGCGGTCTTCGACCTGGCGTATTACGGGGCGCTGGGGGGGACTTCGATGGCGTTGCTCACGCCGGATCTATGGGAGCGCTTTCCATCGCTTTCGACGGTGCAGTTTTTCATTGCCCACGGACTGGTAGTGGCTGGAGTGCTGTACCTGGCGTGGTCGGGCCTGGCGCGGCCGCGCCGCGGCTCAGTGGCGCGGGCGATGCTGGCGCTGAATGTTTTTGCGGCTTTTGATGGCGGCTTCGACTGGATTTTCAAAACCAATTACATGTACCTGGCGGCCAAACCCGAAAATGCCTCGCTGCTCAGTTTTCTGGGGCCGTGGCCGCTGTATATTTTGGCCTCGGAAGGGGTGGCGCTGGTTCTGTTTCTGCTGCTGTATCTGCCGTATGGCAGGGTCCTAAATCGAAGACCGGAGGCTTCAAATAAGTATTAACGTGGTTGCCGCCCGGACCAGGACGCTATTCCAGGTCTCAAAATCGGGACATGGGGCGCCAGGATCGATGGATCTTTAGGCGCCGTGAGCGCTCAAATTGGCGGTTCCGCGCGAAGATCTATACTTTGAGCGCAGGATTGGTGGCGTAGTGGAGGAGCACGGCAACGGCGCAACTGGTGAGGCGGGTTTCGGCGGAGTCGGCGCGGCTGGTGAGGATGGCGGGGACGCGCGCGCCGAGCACGATGCCGGCGAGTTGCGCGCCCCCCAGGTATTCGAGCTGCTTGGCGAGCATGTTGCCGCTTTCGAGGTCGGGAACCACCAGAATATCGGCCTGGCCGGTGACCGGCGAAACCAGCTTCTTGATGCTGGCGGCTTTCTGGCTGACGGCGGTGTCGAAAGCCAGCGGGCCATCGAGAACGCCGCCGGTAATCTGGCCGCGATCGGCCATTTTGCAGAGGGCGGCGGCGTCGAGAGTGGACTTGATTTTGGGGTTAACGGTTTCGACCGCCGAAAGCAGCGCCACCTTGGGCTCGGGAATGCCGAGCGCATGCGCGAGGTCGATGGCGTTCTGCACGATGTGGACCTTGTCTTCGAGCTCGGGCACGATGTTGATGGCGGCGTCGGTGATGAGGAGCGTGCGCGTGTAGGCGGGCGTGTCCATGATGAAGACATGCGAGATGCGGCGGGCGGTGCGCAGGCCGGTGTCGCGCTGCATGGCGGCCTTCATCAGCTCGTCGGTGTGCAGGCTGCCCTTCATGATGGCTTGGGCATTGCCGGCGCGGCAAACGGCGACGCCAATCTCGGCGGCTTTCTCTTCAGTTTCGGCCTGGAAAATCGGGAAGGAAGCAATGTCGACGCCGATTCTGGCGGCCAGCGCTTGCATGGATGCCCCAGGACCGATGAGCGTCGGCTCGATGAGGCCGGCTGTGGCGGCTTCCACCGCGCCAAGCAGCGCGACTTCGGTAAGCGGCCACACCACCGCGACGGTGATGGGCGGCAGACCCTTGCAGCGCTCGATGAAATCGTGAAAGACGTGGTAGTCGGCGGGATGGCCCACCAGCGGGTCAAGGGCAACGGCTTCGGCGAGCGGAGCTAGATCGCTCATCAGATTAGAATTCCTCCTAGCCCACGGCAAACCGCCGCCGAGGCTCACATCCTCATTTTCACGCGGGGGAGCGGAAGCGCGTGTGTTTTTGATCACAGCGTAGACGGGGGTCCTGGATTGCTTCCGGGGCACCAAGGGCCTCTGCTCCCTCCGCGCGGTTATTCAACGCGCAGGGCGTGGACGGGATCGACGGCGGCGGCGCGGCGCGAGGGCAGAAAACAAGCCAGCCAGGCAATGCCCAGCACCGACAAAGCGGCGAGGATGTAGGTGGCAGGATCCATGGGGCTGACATCAAAGAGAAGCGAAGAGAGCAGGCGCATCGCGGCGAAGGCCGCGCCGAGACCGAAGGCTACGCCGACCACCGTGAGCCAAAGGCCCTGGCGGACAAAGAGCGCGATCAACTCCTGCCGCTCGGCGCCCAGAGCCATGCGAATGCCGATTTCGCGGGTGCGCTGCGAGACGGCATAGGAGATGACACCGTAAATGCCGAGAACGCCGAGAAGGAGGGCCATGCTTCCGGCGACGCAGAGCATGGTGAGGGTGAAGGCGGTCTGGGCCATCGACTTGGTGTAGAGCGCGCCGAGCGTGGTGGGATTGGCAAGGGGCAGATCGGAATCAACAGACCAGACCGCGCGCTGCACCTCTTCGAGCAGCGCCGCGGAGCCCGCGCGCGGAGTGCGGAGAACGTACGTCACATAGCGGCAGGGGTAATCCTGCTGGCCCTCGAAATTCTCGACGAGCAGCGGCCAATAGGCCGACTTGGGCGCTGGTTTGCGCACGCCATCGTCGTAAAGGTCCCCGGCCACGCCGACAATCTGCCGCCAGGGATCGGCTGGCGTGACGCGAACCTCCTTGCCCAAGGCATTCGCGGCGCTGCCCCAGTACTCTTTGGCGAAGTTGTTGGAGACGATCGCGACCGGGCGCTTGTCGAAGACGTCAGTCCAGGTGAGGTCGCGGCCGGCTACCATGGGCGCGCCGAGGGTGGAGAAGAATCCCGGAGAAATGAAATGGAAGCGGCGAATGGGCGGGATTTGCCCGTCTTTATACACGCGGTCGCGGGCAAAAACCAAATCGTTCGATTGGCTGTTATCCATCGGAATGTTGGTGCCGATCCCGACCGAGGAAACTCCGGGGATGGCGTGCAGCCTATCCGCGATCTCCTGCTCCATCCGCGCCACTTGTTCGGCTTTGTCGTCGGGAACGCGCGCCTCGGGGATGTAAATTTTGAACGCTTCGAGGGTGGACGGCGAAGTGAAGCCGGGATCGACGTGCGTCAACGCGAAAAAGGTGCGAATCATCAGGCCGGAACAGATGAGCAGCACCAAGGCGAGAGCCACCTGCACCACCACCAGGGTTTTGCGGGCGCGATGGCGCTCGCGGCTTTGGCTCAGCGCCCGTCCGCCTTCGCGCAGCCCGGCGAACAGCACCTGGCCGCCGTATTTCATGGCGGGAATGGAACCGACGATGAGCCCCACGAAAAGCGCAATGGCCAGGGTGAACAGCAGCACCGGTAAATCGATGCCAATTTCATGCAGGCGCGGCAGGCCGGTGGGCGCCACGGCCACGAGCACCCGCAGCGCGCCATAGGCGAGGCCAAGGCCGAGCAGGCTGCCGATGAGCGCCAGCACGACGCTCTCGAAAAGCAGTCCGCGGGTGATGCGCCCGCGGCCGGCGCCCAGCGCGGTGCGAATCGCCAGTTCCTGACGGCGGCCTTCGACGCGCACCAGCAGCAGGTTGGCTACATTGGCGCAGGCCACGAGAAGCACGATGCCGATGGAGGCCATGAGCACCCAAAGCACGTTGCCGATGTTGCCCACCACGTCCTGCTTGAGCGGGTGCACGCTCACGCCCATGTGCAATTGGGCAAATTCGCTTACGCTAAAACCATTGGGTGCCGGAAAACTACGCAGCACCTGGGGCATCAGCCGCTCCAGATCGGCGCGGGCCTGCGCCCGGGTCACGCCGGGCTTTAACCGCGCGACCGCTTCGTAGCTGAAATTGCCGAGCTTGATCTTGCCGCGGTCCCATTGCATGGGCACAATCACGGCGACATCGGGCATATCGAGAAAACGGAAGTCGCGCGGCAGGACGCCGATGATCTGGCGCGATTTGCCATCGGCGTCGATGGTCTGTCCGACGGCGGAAGGGCTGCCGCCGAAATGGCTTTGCCAATAGGCGTAGGAAAGGAGCGCGGTTTTGGGCGCGTCGGGCGCGTCGTCGCGGCGGGTGAAGAGGCGACCCAACGCGGGCTTGACGCCGAGGATGGGCAGCGTGCCGTCGGTGACATCGAGCGCGCGCACATGCTCCGGCTGGCCGGTGCCGGTCACATTGAAGGAATCGCCGTTATAGACGCCGATATCTTCAAGCGTGGTGTTCTGATCGCGATCAATGAAGTAAATGGATGGAGAAATATTCAGATTATTGTCGAAGCCGATCTGCGGAGCGTTTTCCCACACGCCGATGAGCTGGCCGGGCTGGGGATAGCTGAGCGGCTTGAGGAGCACGCCCTCCACCACGGCGAAGACGACGGTATTGGCGCCGATGCCCACCGCGAGGGTCAGAAGGGTAACGGCGGTGAACATGGGCGCTTTGGCCAGTCGGCGGAAGACTTGTTTGAGCTGGTCGAGAAACTTCGTCATGGGCAATGCCCTCTCAATTTTCGTCGTGATGGGCGAGAGGCGTCGACGCGCCTGGGGAGCCGGCCCGCTTGCTGCGATTCTACGCGACGGCTGGTCCAAAAGTTCCCGCCTTGGGCGGCGGACGTGAGGCGCACGGCTTTCCCGCGCGGCGCGCAAGCTGGTATGCTCGGCGCGGGAAGAAGCAATTTCTGCTGGGCGCAAAGGCGCTGCGCCATCGCAAACGGAACGGACACTTCACCAGGAGCGGCAGGATGAGACGCTATCGGATCGCCTTGATTCCGGGCGACGGCATCGGCAAGGAAGTGGTTCCTGCCGGGCGGCAGGTGCTGGAGGCGGTGGCCGAGTGTGGAAGCGGCATCAGTTTCGAGTTTGAGAGTTTCGGCTGGGGCGGTGATTATTACCGTGCGCACGGCGCGATGATGCCGGAGGACGGCCTCGAGGCGCTGCGCGGCAAAGACGCGATTCTCTTTGGTTCCGCGGGCGATCCGGGCATTCCCGACCACATCACGCTGTGGGGGTTGCGGCTGAAAATTTGCCAGGGTCTGGACCAGTACGCCAACGTGCGGCCGACGCGGATTCTGCCCGGCATCGACGCGCCGCTCAAGCGCTGCCGCGCCGAAGACCTGGATTGGGTGATCGTACGCGAGAATACCGAGGGCGAGTATTCGGGCGCCGGCGGGCGCGTGCACCAGGGATTTCCGATGGAAGCGGCGATGGATGTCTCGCTGATGACGCGCGCCGGGGTGGAGCGCATCCAGCGGTACGCGTTTCGCATGGCTGCCTCACGCCCACGCAAGCGGCTCACCGTGGTGACCAAGAGCAACGCGCAGCGGCACGCCATGGTGATGTGGGACAAGGTGGCCGCGGAGGTGGCGAAGGATTTTCCCGAAGTGAGCTGGGACAAGGAATTGGTGGATGCGATGACAGCGCGCATGGTCAACCGGCCGGCCTCGCTCGATACGGTTGTGGCCACGAACCTGCATGCCGATGTCCTCAGCGACCTGGCCGCGGCGCTGGCCGGTAGCCTGGGCATTGCGCCGACGGGAAACATCAACCCGGAGCGGGCGTTTCCATCGATGTTCGAGCCCATTCACGGCTCGGCTTTCGACATTATGGGACAGGGCGTGGCGAACCCGATTGGCACGTTCTGGTCGGCAGCGATGATGCTCGATCACCTGGGCGAACCGGAAGCGGGGCGCCGGGTGATGGAAGCCATCGAGGCAGTAACCGCCGATTCCAAATTGCACACGCGCGATTTGGGCGGCTCAGCCAAGACGGCCGTCGTGACGGAAGCGGTTTGCACGCATATCGCCGCCGGGGCCCGGCGGCCGTTGGCTACCGCGTGAGCGCGCCCGCAGCATTGCCGGAGATGGAAGAGCGCGTGGTCCGCAAACTGCAATGGCGGATTCTGCCCTTCGTGATGCTGCTCTATTTCGTGAGCTATCTGGACCGCGTCAATGTGGGTTTCGCCGCCTTCACCATGAACAAGGCGCTGGGGCTCACGCCAGAGATGTTCGGGTTTGGCGGCGGCATCTTTTTTGCCGGCTACTTTTTGTTCGAGGTGCCCTCGAACCTGATCCTTTATCGCGTAGGCGCGCGGCGATGGATCGCGCGGGTGCTGATCAGTTGGGGGCTGGTGTCGGCGGGGTGCGCGTTCGCAGTGGGCCCGTTCAGCTTTTACGCGTTGCGCTTTTTGCTGGGCGCGGCGGAGGCGGGTTTTTTCCCCGGCATCGTGTATTACTTGAGCCTGTGGTTTCCGGCGCGGCGCCGCGCCATGGCGATCGCCGCTTTTATGACCGCGGCGCCGCTCTCGATTGCGCTGGGGTCACCCGTTTCCGGCGCGCTGATGGAGCTGCCGCGCATGGGCGGGCTGGCCAATTGGCAGTGGCTGTTCATCGTCGAGGCGCTGCCGGCGGTGGCATTGGGCTTTGTGACGCTCAAGGCGCTGGCCTCGACTCCCAAAGAAGCGCGATGGCTGAAGCCGGAAGAGCGCGCGTGGCTGAAGGCCGAGTTGCAGGCTGAGGAAACGGAGCCGGGGGCGCGGGGTGGGCATGGGCGCGAGGCATGGCGAGCGCTGTTCAACCCACGGGTGCTGGCGCTGGCGGTGGTGTATGGGGGCACGTCGGCGGGGATGTATGCGGTGGCCTTCTGGGCGCCGCTGCTGCTTGGCCAGCTGGGGCTTTCGACGCTGACGGTGGGCTGGCTGAACGCCATACCGGGCGCCGCAGCCATTGCCGTCATGGTGGTGTGGGCGCGACATTCCGACCTGACGCTGGAGCGCACC
>JASHUH010000272.1 GCA_030040115.1 Acidobacteriaceae bacterium
GGTGAGCTTTCTCTCAGGAATCAGCAAATATCTGTTTGTGCCGTTGGCGCTGGGCGTGGTGATCTCCATTTTTGCGTCGTATTTCTTCGCCATGACGGTGGTGCCGCTGTTCTGCGCCAAGTTCATCCGCATGCATCATCAGACCGCGGAAGGCAATACCGAGGCCGCAGCCAGGAAACCATCCCTCTTCCAGAGGTTCATCGACCGATTTAACGAGCATTTTCATGGCTTCCTTGAAGCATACGAAGCGCTGGCGTTTCGGGTTCTGAAAAGACCGGGGTTCGCGGCTGCCGTGATGCTCGGCGGCATGGCGTTGATCACCGTGGGCCTGTTCCCGTTCCTGGGCCGAGCCTATTTTCCGCGCACCGATCCGGGCCAGTTCATCATCAATGTCCACATGCCCAGCGGATCGCGACTGGACGTGAGCAACAATTACGTCGCTCAGGTCGAAAACGTCATCCGCAGCGTGGTAAAGCCGAAAGATCTCGACATGATCGTCTCCAACATCGGCGTCTATCCCGATCTGTCGGCAATTTACACCACCAATGCATCGATGGACACGGCGTTTGTGCAAACCAGCCTGAAGGAAGACCACAGCATCGGCAGCTACCAATATATGCGCATGGTGCAGGCCAAGCTTGCGCGCCGGATGCCGGAGCTTTCCACTTATTTCCAGGCCGGGGGACTGATTGACGGCGTCATTAACCAGGGCTTGCCCGCGCCGATCGACATCCAGGTCAAGTCGAACGATATGGACAGCGCCTATGCGCTGGCACAGCAGCTTGCCACTAAAATCCGCGCCATTCCCAACGTGAGCAGTGTATACATCCCGCAGAGCATCAGTTACCCGGGACTGGCTCTGAATATCGATCGCGAGCGGGCCAGTTTGATCGGACTCTCGGCCAAACAAGTGGTGGACAACGTGATCACCGCGTTGACTTCCGACGGCATGATCGCGCCCAGTTACTGGATTGACCCCAAAAGCGGCAACAACTACATGGTGACCGTGCAGTATGCAAACCGGTGGATCGACAACATGTCCATGGAGGACCTGGAAAATATCCCCTTGCGCGGCCTGGAGCCGGCGGGATACTCGCCGGTGGACGAAGGCAAAATGGCCGACCCGCCGTCCACCGCGCAATGGTTTATAGGCGATCATAAAGAGGGCTACGTGCCGCTCGGCGAAGTAGCCGATATTCAGGAGATCAACACGCCGACTGAAGTGGACCATTATCAGATTCGGCGAGTCATCGACGTGTATGTGGCCACCAGAACGGAGGCGCTGCAAAGCGTAGGCGCGCGCATCGATCGCCTCCTGGCGCGGACCAGCCACGACCGTAACACGGTCATCGACGTGCGCGGAGCGGTGGTGGAAATGAATACTGCATTTCACGATTTTGGAGCCGGACTCATCATCGCCATTCTGTTGGTTTACCTGATCCTGATGGCGCAGTTCCGCTCCTTTATCGATCCCTTCATCATCCTCATGGCGATTCCACCGGGCCTGGTCGGCGTGCTCCTCATTCTGCTGGCCACCGGCAGCACGCTCAATATCATGTCGCTGATGGGCGTCATCATGATGACCGGCATTGTGGTTTCCAACAGCATTCTCATCGTAGAATTCGCCGGCATTCTGCACGGTGAGGGCCAGCCGTTGCTGGAGGCGGTGGTTCATGCCTGCCGCATTCGCTTGCGGCCCATTTTAATGACCTCGCTGGCCACGCTGCTGGGCATGATTCCCATGGCCCTCGGCCTGGAAGCGGGAAGCGAGCAGTATGCTCCGCTGGCGCGGGCGATTATCGGCGGACTGGCTCTGTCCGTGGCTGTAACCGTGTTCCTGGTTCCCGCCGTGTACATGATCATCCACGGTCGGCGCGAGACCAAGGTCGCCATCGCGGGGGACGGACATCATGAGTAAGCAGCCAAGCACGCGGGCGCTTCAAGCCCTCCTGATCGTCCTTGCCGCCGGCGCCGCGTCCGCGGCGTCCGGAGTGGCCTATTCGCAAAGCCCCAAGCTCCCGGAGGCTCCGGCATCGCATTTGATCGTTCTCGGCCAAACCGCTGGCTCCGCCGCGCCCATGCCGCCGGCCAATCCCCCGGCGCCGCCAGCGCCGGGACAAGTGACCGCCGCGGTTCCGGGCGGGGTTCCGATGGGCGGGCCGCGGCTCACCATTGAACAGGCCGAACAAATGGCCATCCGCAACAATCCCAACATCAGCGTGGCGCGCCTGTTGGCGCTTGCGCAAGGCCAAGTAACGCGCGAGGCGCGCTCCATCGAAATGCCTATGGCGACCAGCGATCTGGATGCGGTCGATGCGCATCATGACAGCCGCATCACCGGAGGGGGCTCTATCACCAGCTCCAGAATCCTCAACAAAGCCGCCGCCGGCCTCACGGTAAGCCAGTTGATCACCGACTTCGGCCGCACGCACAACCTCGTCCAGAGCGCCCGGTCGGACGCACGCGCTCAACTCGAAAGCGAACGCGCCACCGTCCTCGACATGACTCTGACCGTCGATCAGGCGTTTTACCAGGCGCTTTCTGCCCAGGCCGTCCTGAGGGTCGCCCAGATCACCGTCGCCCAACGCCAGGCCACCGGCGATCAGGTAAATGCGCTCACCAAGGCGAAGGTCAAGTCCGACCTCGACCTTAGTTTCGCCAATGTGCAGATTTCGCAGGCGAATCTGCTTCTGCTCGACGCCAAAAACAATGAGCAGGTCGCCATGGCGGAACTCAACAACGTGATGGGCTCGGAGCAGGATCGGCAATACACGCTGGTGGACGAGACCAACGGCAATCCTCCGCCCGCACCCACCGATCCTGAGGCCATGGTGCAGCAAGCGCTTCAGCAGCGCCCGGACCTCGCCTCCCTCAACGACCGTTATCTCTCCGCCCGGCAGTACGCCACGGCCGAGCGCGACCAATGGTTCCCCACCATCTCCGCCCTGGCCGCAGGAGGCGGAGCGCCGGTGCGTGACGACCTGATCGAATCCTCCTGGTATGCGGGCGCGGGCGTCAACATGAGCATTCCCGTCTTCAACGGTTTCCTCTACAACGCCGAGACCAAAGAGGCGCGCTACCGCGCCAGCGCGGCCCAGGAGCAGGTGCGCAACCTGCGCGACACCATTGCGCGCGACGTGCGCACCGCCGTCCTCAACGCGCAAACGGCGTTTCAACGCATCGGCGTGACTCAGGACGAGCTCAACCAGGCTAACTTCGCCATGGATCTGGCCACGGCGCGCTACAAGATTGGATTAAGCAGCATTGTCGAGTTAACCCAAGCGCAACTCGCCCAAACCCAGGCGCAAATCGATAATGCGAACGCGCGCTACACCTACCAGACGGCGTTGGCCGAGGTGCGGTACGAGATCGGCCAGTAGCCGCAAACGAAAGGAAGCACTTTATAGCGGTTTAGGAAATGCTGTAGGGAGAAACCAGAGAAGCCGAGCCGACGCGACCACAAGTCCGGGATCCCCCGGCGAGCGATTTCTGCTCGCTGGGGCAGAAGTCCGGGGTCCCCAGCGGCAGGTTCGGCGCTCGCATACAACTGCTTGAATCGCCGGGCGGGCTCTTTCCGAACCACGCGCCGGATCTCCGCTCTCGCCGCAGGCGCCGAACCGGCAGCCTTGACGGCGAAAGAAAAATTTGTTGTAAGCCTGAAAAATCCTCGGTAAACTGATCGCAATTCACCCTTCCCCTGGCAGCTAGTTGGCCAATCACGACGGAAAGGTCCGCTTCCGGATGCGCTTTCCCATCTGCGTTTTGTTCCACGCCCTGGGCTCCCGCCGCCGTTTTGCGGGCGCCCTTTGCTTTGGCCTGCTGCTGAGCTTTTCTGCACCTGCAATCGGCGCGCAACAGTTCCTGCTCGCCCGGCCTCCGACAGGCGAGCACCCCATGCCGGAATCGAGCGAGCTCTTCTTCGAAGCCTACATATCCAACGTCGATTTCAAATTTGCCGGCGGCGAGCTTTCCTCCATGGATTACTACGGGGGAATCGAGTACGACCGGCACAGCACGGGCGACTACATAACGCGCGCCGGCCGCTTCTGGAATGGCCCGGCGAAGCTTGTCCATGCGCGGCTTACGTATGTAGCAGAAGTGTTGCCGATCTTCCTCCTTCGCCAGCCCATCCACACCGATATCTGGGGAGACAACCTGGGCACGGGGCACAAGTCCGTCCCAGGAATCGCGATTTCCCCGTTGGGCTTTCGTTGGATGTGGCTCGACGGCAAGGCCGTCCGGCCGCTCTGGATTGTCAAGTTGGGCGAGGCCGTGTTCACTCAGAAGGCGCTGGGCACCAATGCTACGTATGAGAACTTCACCGTGCACTCGGAGATTGGCTTCCAGGCCAAACTCACGGCGACTACCGATCTGCGCTTAGACTATGCCTACCAGCACATCTCCAACGCCTATTCGAACGGAAGCAATCCCGGCCTCGACACCGTCGGCCCCAGTTTCGGCATCGTCTATCACCTGCCAGCCTCCAGCAAGTGGTGAGCGCCCGCATCGTGTTATCTGCTGCGGCGCATCTCGATGCGCGAGGCTCAAGAAAATTCCCCGTTCATGACTTAATTGCGGCAATCAGGCCCCAGCCCCGCTTTGCTGGAAGTCAGCCGCCCATCGCCGAGGCGCTGCTTGGCGCCCTGCCGCTCTTTGCTGTCCGTCACCGCCCCGGGCGGGATTCGGATTACCCAATGCTTGCGCTGCGTCCTCGCGAAAGCACTGCGGAACTGCGCCGAATTTTGGATGCGCCATCAATCTTCTTCCAGAAGCCGACAAAGTAGTCGATAGCGGAGATGGAAGAAACCACCACGGTGAAGTAAATGGCGGCGATCGCGTACCACTTCACCGGGATCATCACCACGCCGATTTGCCAGTGATCCCAGCGGTGCGCCAGGATCGCGGAAACCACGGCGACGATTTGCACCACGGTCT
>JASHUH010000273.1 GCA_030040115.1 Acidobacteriaceae bacterium
TGTTGGCGCCCAGCACCTCGCCGGCGTCGCGCGCCTCCACCGCCACCACGCGCTCGCCCGCCCCATGCAGGATGGCCGCCATGTCCGTCAGGTAAAACTCGCCGTGCGGGTTCTCGTTCTTCAGTTCGTCCATGTGCGCCAGCAGCGGAGCGATGCGGAAAGCGTAAATCCCGGCGTTGCTTTCGCCGATCTTTTCCTGCCCCGGCGCCAGCGATTTCTGCTCCACGACTGCCTTCACATCGGGTGCGCCGGGCGCGGTGCGCAGCACGCGCCCGTAGCCGGTCGGGTCCTCGGGCCACGCGCTGACCAGCGTCATCGTCGCCCGCTCCGCCTCGTGAAAGCGCCAAAGCCGCTCCAGGGTTTCCGGCCGGATCAGCGGCACATCCCCATAAAGCACGATCACGTTCTCGTAACCTTCCATCGCCTTCCGGGCGCATTGCAAAGCGTGTCCCGTGCCCCGCTGCTCCGCCTGCTCCACAAAGCGCACCCCGGTTGCCCTGAGCGCGCCGCGCACCCGCTCGGCCTCATGCCCCACGATCACGTAAATGTCTTCGGGCGCCGCCATCCGGCTCGCCGTCGCAATCACGTGCGCCACCAGCGGCTTGCCCCCGATCGCATGCAGCACCTTGGGCCGTTTGGATTTAAGGCGCGTCCCCTTGCCGGCGGCCAGAATCACCACCGCAGGCCCGCGCGGCGCCGTCTCCCCTCGTTCTTCCTCGCTCACTCGAATCTCTCCTGGCGGCCGCGCTTGTACCCGCGCGCTCCGCTTCAGCACTTCTCCTTCTGGACACCGAAGCCGGGAGCTCAAGGGTCGATTCCCTCAAGGAATCCGCCGTCTTCAATTGCCGTTGAAAGAACTCAAATGGGATGAGAAGTGCTCTACGCCCGTCCGCTCCCTCTGCTTCTCCTCCAAGCTATTGCCCCCGCCCCGCTCCGTCAAACCGCCCGCTCCGCCGAATCCCGATCGGCGCCTGGACGAAGCGATTGTTGTCGAAAACATAAAAATAAATGCTGGCGCCTTACTCCAATGGTTTATTAGCCGGCATATGGTCCTCCCCCGGCGCCGCAATCCGCGCCAACCACCTGCTTGATCATTAAACGCTGGCCCGATACGCCCTAAATCACATCCCTGCCCTCAATTCCGAAGCGCCTGGCGGCATCCAGCAAGTGGGCGTCATTCGAGTAGACGATACGGAAACCTGCCTCGGCCGCAGTTCCGAGATGAATGGCGTCGGCGCCGCGCAGGAACACGGATGCGGGCAGATTCCGATACACGCGACGGATGCGCGAGAGGATCTCCTGGTCCTGCCCAAGCCAATGAAATGCTCCTGCTTGGATATGCGCCTCGACCTGGCCGGCCAAAGCAGCATAGGCCGCGGGCTTGATCGCTCCTTCACGCAGTTTGCGATGGAAGGCGGCCATCATCTCCGCCTGCCCGAGCGCCGCACAAGCGACATGATCGCTCGCAGCCAGAGCGCGAACTTCGCCGGCCCCGGGATCCTGGTAATACAGACGAACCAGATAACTCGTGTCGAAGTAGATCATTCGACCTCGCGATCACGATCCTCGCTGACGATCGCGGTCACGTCGGTTCCACCGCGAAGAGATTTCCGGTGGCGAAGAAAAGCCCGCGAATACCGGGGTTCCGCGAAAAAAGGCTTCGCCGGCGGGGGGGCCGCAGGTACGATTTTCGCAATCAGCCGCCCGCGCTCGGTCACAAATACCTCGCCAGAGGAGGCCTGCCGGACCCAGCGGCCTGTCTCCTGGTGCAGCTCGCGGATCGTAATCGTGGTCATGTGACTCATTGTGTCACCTCGAGAAACGCGAATCAAGTATTCCTAGGGCCTCCGTGGCGCATCGCGCCGGAAGCGGACACGGTCGGCGAAACGGCGAATCGCCGAATCGCCGCTGCACAAGGGTTCCGGGCGGGTGATCGGCTAACCGGAGATTACGCCCAACCAGGTTCCAGGAAACGGGCCTGAACCTGGCCCGCCCAGACGCCCCATTCCCCGCGGAACTCCTCTCCGTCAGCCCACCCCTTGCGCCGCCAGATGCTTTACCGCCTCGCAGCCCATCGGTTCGCGCCCACCGCGACGTGATTTGCCTTCGTCACCCGCATCGGCCAAGCCGCGGTCGGGCGCAGGGGTCAAATCTTCTTCTCGCCCAGTCTGGCCACACTGAACTGCGCCCCGGCAAACAGAATCAGCCCGGAAACATAGGCCCAGAACAGCAGGCCCACGGAGACATAAAACGGGCCATAGATCAGGTTCAGGTCAAGATGCGGCAGCGCCGTGACAAATACCAGCTTCGCCCCCAGCCACACGATCCCGGTCACGATGGCGGTGCGCAGAACCGGCCGCCACGGCACCTTCCGGTTGGGCAAAATCCAGTAAATCGAGAAAAAAAACAAAATCGACGCCACGCCGGTCGAAATCGCCAGCCACGCATAGCTCAAGGTGTTGAAGACCACGTTCTCGATATGATGGAAAAAAACCACCGTGAGAATATGCTGCATTCCCAGGTTCAGCAGGATGCTCCCCAGCCCCAGGCCCACCATCAGCAGAGCCAGCGCGAGGGCCACCGCCTGATTGAAGAGGTAATTGCGGCTTTTGGCCACGCCCCACGCCTGGTTCAGCGCCACCTCGAGGGGCAGAAAAATTCCCGTGCACGAGATGAGGATCATGACCAGCGAAATCGCCTGTACGCCATGACGCGACGAAAGGGCCGCCGCAGCCTCAATGTTCGTCGCCAGCCAGTTCGGCTGTCGCGTGTACGAGGGCAAAAAATAGTTCACCATGTCGTTGACCACATCCACCATGGCCGGCGAGTGGAAGATCTTGAGCGCCAGCGTGTACAGCAACACCACAAAAGGAATGAACGACAGAATCGCGTTTGCGGCCACGCTGAAGGCGTATGTGTGCACCTCGCTATCCAGCAGGTAGGCAATGAGCGCCTTACCCTCGGTGCGCCAGTCATACCACTTAGACTTTGCGCCCGGCTCGATCGCGTCAATCGCTCCGGCCACTTCGATCGTCTCGCCGGAAGCGGTGGAATGGGACAACTCAGCCAAAAGCGACTCCCCGTGGGGATGTTGGAAGCTCCGGGCGCCTCAATCGCGCCCGGAGCCTGAGTGAAGACGAGTGCGGCTTTCAGGATAAACTGCCCGGCCGCCCGGATAAATGCAGTCGCGCGCCGTGCAATTTGCCCAGCGCCCAGCGCGCCGCCGCCCGCAGGCCTTCGTCGGCGTCGGCGCCCCACGCCTCAAGCTGCGCGGCAAACTTGCTCGACCCGCTGTTCCCCATGGCGACAGCTATGTTGCGACGCAGGCCCGCAAAGCCCGCCCTTCGCACCGGCGATCCGTTGAATCGCTTCTCGAATTCCGCCTCGTCCATCGCCGCCAGCCACTCGAGCGCCGGATTGACCAGCTCCGCACGCGTTTCGAGCTCCTTGTCTGCAGGGGGCGCTGCTTCGCGGAGCGCTTTCCCGTTCCACGGGCACACGTCCTGGCAAATGTCGCAACCAAAAACCTGCCGGCCCATCTCTTCCATCAGCTCTCCCGCAATCGGCCCTTTGTGCTCGATCGTCAGGTAGGAGATGCAACGCCTGGCGTCCATCTGGTAAGGCGCAAAGAGAGCCCCGGTTGGGCAAGCGTCAATGCACCGGCGGCAGGCGCCGCATCGGTCCGGAACCCATCCCGGCAGCGCAGGAGCCGAGAGCGCTTCCCTCTCCGCGACCGGGAGCGATGTAAGAAGAACCGCCAAAAAAACGAACGACCCCATCTTGGGGTGAATCAGGCAGGTGTTTTTCCCCGTCCAGCCCAGACCCGCGGCCGTCGCCAAGGCGCGCTCCACCACCGGACCGGTGTCAACGTAAGCGCGCGACTCGAATTCACCGAGTTCGCCGCGCAGCCGTCTGTCCAGCGCTTTGAGCCGTTTCAGCAGCACCTTGTGATAGTCGCTGGAACGCTGTCTTCCTTGTTCGTCCCGCCCGCTCGTCCACGCGTATCGGGCGATCCAGCCGGCGTCCGGAGCGGCGGCCATTGTCGAAAGCGGCTCCGTGCGGTCATAGAGCGCCAAGCAAACCAGCGCCGATCGAGCCCAGGGAAACGGCGTACCCACGCGCGCCCGTAACAATCCGCCGTTCTCCGCGCGCCGCTCCAGGTAGTGCATCGTGCCCGCGCGGCCTGCCTCGACCCACTCCTCGAAGCGGGCCGCGTCCCGCGCGTGCTCCGCATGGGGCAAAGCAACCAGTCCGGCCTCGGCGAATCCCGCCTCCAGCGCCAGCGAACGCACCCAATCCCGCGGCAGGCCGCGCAAAGGTTCACGACACAACTCCCCCGGCTCACCGCCGCCCTGGTCAGGCTCCGGCGTTCGCGTGGACTGGGCTGCTTGGGTCATCAGGTTAGTGACGCACCCGGCCGGTCTTCCGCGCGCGGCGCAATTCCTCCCAATCCTTCTCCGTCTGATCGGCATAGCGCGTCCCGAATTTCGCCAGCGCTTCGGCGAAGACGTCGCCGGAGCCGATATACCCCGCCATCACCAGCGGATCACCGGACCGCGCATGGCCGCGGGCCAGTAGCTCGCCGCAAACTTCGGCATAGGCCCTCAAGCCGCCGCCGTCCAAGTCGTCAAGCTCGATCGACCCTTTGTGGTCATTGAGCTGGCGCACCAGAAAATGACGATGTCCGATGTGCGTCCACCCCAGAAACGGGTCCGTCTGCATCTCGATGGCGCGCTGGCCCTCCGCCACGCGCTGCCCGTTATGGGCAGACGGGTGCGCGTCGGGAAGATACGGTGCATAGGCCGAGGCGGTCTCCTCCTTGATCTGCAGGAAAAGCGGATCGCCTGGGCCGTTGCCTTCAAGATAGACGCAGTAGTCGCGCAAACCCACTGATCCCGTGCCGACGACCTTGAAAGCGACATCCCCCACGCGATAGAACGACAGCAGGTGTTGCCGCTGCGGTTCCAGCGTGGCGCGGTAGGGCGCGAGCGAAGCCAGCACCGCCGACGCGCGCGCGCCTGAGACCCGGGTGAGCATCGGCTTCGCTTCCTTGAACCGGCGGTGCGCGCCGGATTTATCCGCTACGGGCGTGGTGAGTTGTTCCACCGTGTGCTGCGGGGTGGCGCGCTCTGCCTTGACCAGCGCTTCGTGCACCGGCTTTGCCCCGCCGATGCGGTGCACCTGAAAGCGGCTCACTTCCAGGCGAGGCATGGGTGCGAATTCGCGCATCAAGGCGGCATAGCGCAGCATGCACGCGCCCACTGCTTCCGCCACCGAGCCCTGCTTGTGCCCGGCCGCGCGGCCGGCAAGCACCAGGGAAACCGCCATCCGCTTCAGGTCCCACTCGAAAGGCCCGCGGATGGTCTCATCGAAATCGTTGATATCGAAGACCAGCCGCCCGTCCGGAGCGGCGTAGGCGCCCAGGTTGCGCACATGCGCGTCGCCGCAAAGCTGGCTCACAATGCCCGTATTCGGTGTCATCGCCAGATCCGCCGCCATCACCGGCGCCGCGCCCCGAAAGTAAGCAAAAGGCGATTCGGCCATCATTTCGTACTTGAGCTTGACCAACGCCGGCACGCGCCCCTGCATTGACCTCGCCACCAACGCCAGCGCAGCCAATGGCCGCGCCTTTGCGTCCAAGGCGTCGTGCTCATGCCGTCCTACCTGCTTGCGCCGCGCCTGGCCCAGCTTGCGCCGCTCTTCCGCTGTTACCCAGTGCATAAAGCGCACCATACACCGAGGACCCGGTAGGCGCAAAGCGGGCAATCAGGTGATTTAAACTATTCTCTCCAGAGTTCGCGCCCTTGTCCTTTTCAGCCGCAAGCCCGGAGCATGAATTTCCTTTGGCGCGAGCCGCCGCCTTTGTTTTTTCCGCTTTCGCCGCCTTGTCTTTCGCCGTTCCGCTCGCGCCCGCTCAGACGCCTGCCAGGCCTCTCACCATTGAGGAGATATTCGCGCATGGTCCGCTGATTGGCAGCCCACCCCAGCAGCTCACCTGGTCGCCGGATGGCAAGCACCTTACCTATCTCGATGGGGGCGAGCTCATCGATCTCGATCCCGCCACGGGAAGGCCGCACGTGCTGGTGAGCCGGGCCAAAATGACCCCGCTGGACGGCGTTGACGGCTCAGAGCGCGACCGTGACCATCGCCAGCGCTACGACATGGACAGCTATTTTTGGTCGCCGGACTCAACGTACCTTCTCTTCGACTCGAACGGGGAGATCTGGTATTTTGACCTGCGCAACGGAACTGGCCTCGAGATCGGCCAATCTGGCATGGCCGCGGGCGACGATCCCAAGTTTTCTCCTAACGGCGAATACGTTTCCTTCGTTCACAACCATGGCTTGGCCGTAATCCCTTTGCGGACGCAAGGCACGCC
>JASHUH010000274.1 GCA_030040115.1 Acidobacteriaceae bacterium
CGTCCTCGCGGAAGCTCTCGCGCAAGAACGCCGCGGGAGGGGAGTTGCGGTTGGGGACGACAGCCACGTACATGCCGACATGATGCGACATATATGCTCAAGTCAAGATAAATAATCGTTGATACATGACTACACAGATACCCGCAAAATCGCCCTCGCCCTGCCAATCCAAAGACTTGCATGCTCCGAAGGGAGGAACTTCGGCTTAGGGCATGGGACCGTCTCGATGCTCGGGTAGTCTCCAGCAAAAAGGTGATGACGGCAACCACGTTTCCGTCCGGACCCGAGTGGGGCTATCAATGCCTACGCCAGCGAAAAGAAGTGGCGTCTGAACTGTACTCTTCCCAAACGCGTCTGAGGCTGATGTTGGCGGCGTCCACCGGAATGGCCGCGAGATAGGGTGCGAACACATAGGATCTTCGCTACCGCAACAAGCGAATAGAAGAGCCGAAGCTCAGGCGCGAGCTGAGCGGACGGAATATTTACGTTTTCTTGTGTACTCATACCTCTAGCCTGCGCCCGGGAAACTGACGTGACCTGGATCCGTCGGATCTGAATTTCTGATCTTTTTGCAGCTAGTGTTCCGGCAAGATCTTAATCTTGCTAAGGCAGTGCGAAGGCAATCACATTGTCCCCGGCGGCCACGGCGAAGAACTGCTTGCCATTGATGCCGTAGGACATGGGCGAGGCATGCATGGGCTGGCCCAGATTGAAAGCCCACAACGGCTTGCCGGTGCGCACGTCGCCAATCTCAAACTCCTGGGAATCGTTGCCGAAGGCGATCAGTCCGCCGGCGGTGGTCATCACGCCTGCCCAGGCAAAGCGGCCTGTCAGAGGGGTTTTCCACGCGAAATCGAGCTTGCCTAGATCGAAAGCATTGATGTAGTCCACCGTGACCTGGCCCTCTGGCCTGCTCGTTCCGGTGGCGTACCAGGTGCGGCCCTCTGCAAACTCTTCCCTCCTGGCCCTGTACACGTCGCACGCCCCGGAGGAGCGAAAGTAGTAGGTGTTGGTGGCCGGATCGTAGCTGGGTGAGTACCAATTTGTTCCGCCGCTGGCGTTGGGGCAGACCAGGACTCCCTTGTCGTCGGGGACCAGGTGGTTGGAGATGGGGCGACCGTTCTCGTCAAGGCCGCTGGCCCAGTTCGTGGTCTTGATGAACTGCTTGGAGTAAAGATACTTGCCATTGGTGCGGTCGAGAATGTAGAGAAATCCGTTTTTGTTGGATGTGACCACCAGCTTGCGCGGCCGGCCCTTGAAGGTTGTGTCCACCAAGACCGGCGTCTGCACGGCATCGAGGTCGTAGAGGTCGTGGGGGGTGAACTGGAAATACCAATTCAGCTTGCCCGTGTCGGCGTCCAGCGCCACCAGCGAATTGGTGTAGAGATCGTCGCCGGGGCGCAGGCTGCCTTCATAATCGGGACAGGGATTGCCCGTGCCCGCGTAAAACATATTCAGCTCCGGATCGTAGGATCCCGTCAGCCAGGTGGCGCCGCAGCCATGCTTCCACATGTCGCCCGGCCAGCTTTCGGAGCCGAACTCACCGGGCGCCGGAATGGTCCAGAAGCGCCATGCCTCTTTGCCGGTCTGGGCGTCAAAGGCGGCCACAAAACCGCGCACGCCCTCATCGCCCCCCGAGGAGCCGACTAGCACCAGGTTCTTCACAATCAAGGGCGCGCTGGTAGCGCCGTAGTTCTTGTTGTCGGCAGCGTAGGCCCGATCCCAGATCAGGTTGCCCGAGCGTGCATCGAGGCACAGCAGGTGGGCATTGTCGGTGTTCATATAGACGCGCGTGCCCAGCACCGCAACCCCGCGGTTGATGTGGTTGGAGGCATCGTCGATAAGCCCGCTCGTCACGGCGCGCGCATAGTGCCACAACTGCTTGCCGGTCTGGGCGTCGAGCGCATATGTGTCGTTGCCGCGGGTAACGAACATCACTCCGTTCACCACCACCGGCGTCACTTCCACCAGGCCGGGAGTATTCTGGAAATGGAAGATCCATTTGGCCCCCAGTTGGCTCGCATTGGCAGGTGTCACCTGGTTCAGACCACTGTATCGCCGCCCCGTGTAGTCACCGTTGTAAGAGACCCAGTTGTCCGTTACCGGCTTTTGCAGCAGATCGCACTGCTGGACATCGATCAAGCCCAGCGCCGGCCCCCTGGAGCATGTTGTTTTTGCTGCTGCCGTCTTCGGCGCGCTTTGCGCCTTGACGGCAACCGTTCCCGTACCCATCAGCAGCGCAAGCGCCATCGCATATCCAAACACGCGCTTCGAGAATTTCATCATCGCTTGGTCCCCTTCAGTTGGATCGGATCCGGCTAGTCATCGTAGGGGTCGTGCCACCCACGCGCAGACGCGGCCACGGCCGGTGTATTCTTGCCGGTGACGATCAGATAGTCCACCAGATCGTTCAGCTCTTGCGTCGTCAGCCGCGTTGCATAATCGTGCGGCATGAGGGAGTGGCCGGTGTAGGTCACCTTGGCCAGGCTGCCCCGGTTCAGGAAGTGATATCTTCCGTCCACGGTCTGCAGCGTCAACTCCAGGTCGTCTTCGGCGCGGACCACGCCGGAGATCTTTTCCCCTGCCTTGGTGACGACCTCCACCACCCGCGAGGTAGGCTCCAGGTGCTTGTCTGGCTTTACGATGGCCTGCAAGATGGCCGCAGCATCGTGATTCTTGCTGTAACTTGTCATGTCGGGGGCCATGAACCCTCCCTTGCCGCTGACCATGTGGCAGTTGGAACACTGCCCCTTGCCGAAGAAAAGGTTTTTGCCGGCGTTGACATCGCCGGTCGGAATGGCCGCAGCCGCGCTGCCGCCGGTGACGCCCTGCAACTGGCGCAGATACAGCACCACAGCTTTTGCCTGCTGCTCGGTCAGTTGCGGGAAGGCTGGCATGCCGCCGGACGCGCCATTATGCAGCACCCCCAGCAGGTCCGCATCCGACATGGCAATCACACTGGGCTGACTGGCAATTGGCGTGCCCCGGTCGCTGCCCTTGCCGTCTGCGCCGTGACATACCGCACAGCCTTGTGAATACAGATCGGCCCCCTGATTACCGCGTTGTCCGAAGCCGGTCGCGCCGGCCAGCAAAAGCAGGACGCAGAAGACCAGCACCTTGGCAGACTGAGAACATCTCATTGGCAAACTTCTCCTGTCAGCACGGAAACCACTACCGCTCCAATAAATCCGAATGCGGAAATCCACAGCCGAAAAATTGAAAATGATTACCTGGCGGTTAACGAATCCTGGATTTTCTGTTTAGCCATGATAAAGCAAAATGACAAAATGCGCCCGCAATCTCCCGCCCCACGTTTTAGATCTCCATGGAAAACCGGCTGCGCAGCTCGTGTTCACCCGTCCGCGTCACCGCCAACGCGCGGCTGTCCAGGTCCTGGTCGATCCATCGCCTGCGGAGCGCCAGCTTCATCAGCTCCGCACCCAGCGCTCCGGCCAAGTGCGGCCGCCATTCGCTCCAGTCCAGGCATCCATATGCAAATCGCCGCCGCCGGGCGGGTGCACCCTCCACATCGACGCCAAGCCTGCCGAGCTGTCTTGCTCCTTCCGCCGTCACCTCGTACCCGTTCGCGCCTGCCGCCGGGCTCGCATCAATCCAGGGCAACGCCTCCATTCGGTCGTGCAACTGCACGGCCAGGCGACCTGCCATGTGATCGTAGCAGCTTCGCGTCGTCCTCAATCGGTCAGGTGTATTCGGCTCGAAATTCTTTCGCCTGCCGTCGGCGAGCACGAACAAGCCTTCTAGCGCTTGCGCCACCTCCGCGTTCGCCCGGCACTAATATCGGCGCCGTCCCTGCGCCTGCAATCGCACCAGCTTTTCGATCTTTAGCCGGTTCAGGTGGAGGCTAGCCGCCGAGGGCGTCACTTCCGTCACCATCGCCAGCTCGGTACTGGTCCGCGCGTGGCCATTAAGCGGCGAACAGAGCATGCGGCTGCGCGCCGGCTCGCCGATGGCGGCGATAACTGACTCTTCGCCGCGTTCCATGCCGCGCCGGAGAAAGGGAACGATGAAGTCAAGCTGTTCGTCTGGATTGTCGTAAATGATCGCGAAGTGATGGGATATTCTGCCGGATTTCACTTCCCCGGCAATGTAGTATGGAATTCGATTTGAAAGACCATTAAGCTGTTCGCGCTCAACAAGCCGGATGCGGAAGCTCGCCCCTTCCTCCGTTGTGAGCGGGAAGAGACGCGCATCGCATTCTGGAAAAGACTGCTCAGACCCATCACTTTCGAGATTAACGTCGATCCGCACGTCAAGCCACCTGGCTCAACCCCCATTAGAGAGATCTTCTTACCCATGGACCCGTCCCAGCCAGCCCAGCCAGTACCCCAAGCCGAAGTCCTCACTTCTTCGACCCGAAACCTCCTCCCCTGGCTGGTCGCGGTGGCCTTTTTCATGGAGTCGCTTGACACGACCATCCTCAACACCGCTGTTCCCGTCATAGCCAAGGCTCTCAGCGTCACCCCCCTGGCCATGAAAGCCGTCCTGGCCAGCTATACTCTCGCCCTTGCCATTTTCATTCCCATCAGCGGCTGGATGGCCGACCGTTTCGGCACTCGCCACGTCTTCGCCACGGCCATCGGCATCTTCACCCTTGGTTCCCTGCTCTGCGGCATCTCCACCAACATCCACGAGCTCGTCTTCTGCCGTGTGCTCCAAGGTTGCGGCGGCGCCATGATGGTTCCCGTGGGACGTCTCACACTGGTCCGCGCCTTTGCCAAGCATGAACTCGTCCGGGTGATGAGCTTCGTCTCCATCCCCGCCCTGATCGGGCCCATGCTCGGTCCGGTCGCCGGCGGCCTCATTGTCGATTACCTGCACTGGCGCATCATCTTCTTCCTCAACATCCCGATCGGCCTCCTCGGGCTGGTCATGGTCTACCTTCACCTGCCCGACTATCGCGAGCAAGATACTCCGCCTCTCGACCTGCAAGGCCTGATCCTCTTCGGCTCTGGAA
>JASHUH010000275.1 GCA_030040115.1 Acidobacteriaceae bacterium
GGCAGTTCCGGCATTCATACGCGCCGCTGAAGCGCAGCCGGCGGCGTTCGGCTGTGTCGCGCGGCGCCGCGGCCGCCACGGAACTCCGAGAGCCGGTTCCTGCTTCCTGCGGTGGGGATTGATCGACGTCGGTTGGGCGCGCAGCCTCTTCGAACACCACTTCGCCGGCCTCGCGATACGCCGTCTCCGCCGCGTCCACAATGCGCGAGCGGTTCTCCGCGCTCACCCCAATTCTGTCCAGAAGCACAAATAGCGGAGCCGTAAAATCCACGTCGAGCAGCGACTCCGGCGTGGAGAATTCGAAAATTTTCCCCTGCTGCCACAGCCGGTTGAATCCGCCGGAACGCAGTTCGGTCAGGCGCGCCTTTAGAGCCGCAGTATGCGGCGAGTCGGCACCGTTTGCCGGAGGCCGCGGGCCGGCGCCGGCGCGTGGAGCGCGCGCGGGCTTCGCCGCTGCTTTAGGACCTGTTTCAACCGGCGCCGCCGTCATCACAGGAAACAGCACATTCAGCCGCGCCCCGTCGCCCAGCGCCAAAACGGCTTCCACCACTTCGTCCACCGAGTCGCGCTTCACCAGGCCATCGCACGCCACGCAATGCACCGTGCCGCAGCGCGCGTAGAGCAGGCGCAGATAATCGTAAATTTCCGTGGCCGTGGCCACCGTGGACCGTGGATTGCGCGTGGTGTTTTTCTGCTTGATGGCGATGGCCGGCGCCAGCCCGTCAATCTCATCCACATCGGGCTTCTCGATGCGTTCCAGAAACTGCCGCGCGTAGGCGGAAAGCGACTCCACGTAGCGCCGCTGCCCTTCGGCATAAATCGTATCGAAGGCCAGCGAACTCTTTCCCGAGCCCGACACGCCGCTGATCACCGTCAGCTTGCCGTGCGGAATCTCGCAGGAAATATCCTTCAGGTTGTGTGTCCGCGCGCCGCGGATGGTGATGAATTCGTTCAAGCGCAAATGCACCAGGGCAAAATTCGGCCCGCCGCCTCCCTGTGTCGTTTACCGGCCTCAGGGCGCAACCAGCCATTTTCTATTATAAATTGCTCTGCAACCGGGGTTCATCAACACACGACGGTGAGCCTTCCGGGCGGGTGGCGCCGAAGACATATCCTAAGTACGCAGCTGGCGCTCTATTTCTATTTTGAGACCCTGGAAACCGGAACGCACAAGCGCCAGTTCATTTGGCCAGAGACCTAACCGTCGCCGCCCCGCAAACTTGCTGCCTCGCTGAGTCGCAGACTCGCTACGCGTAGCTGCTCACCGCCGCGCTCCGGCTCCCCCGCTCCTGGGCAACCCGTTCCACGTACCCGCTCGCGCGCAGCGCCTCCAGCGGATTCACCGGCAGCCCCCGCGCCTGCCGCCAGGTGTGTAAAAACGGCCGCGCGTCGCGCCAAAAAGCCCCGCGGAAAAGCTCCTCCGCAGCCACCAGGTCGCAGTTCTGCTGCAACCGCGCCAGTTCCTCGCCATCGATCAGCGCCGCTTTCAGATACAGCTCCTGCGCCGTCGCCACCGTCTGCACCATGGCCTCGATTTTGCCTTTCAGATTATGGCTTTGGTCGATCATGTAGGCCACATCGAGCGTCAGGCCCTCGGCCGCCGCGGAGTGCAACTCGTGAAAGATGCGGAAAACCTGGTAAGGATCGATCGAGCCCAGCGTCAGATCGTCGTCGGCGTAGCGGCGGTCGTTAAAATGGAATCCGCCCAGCATCCCGGTGTGCAGCAGCCACGCCACAACCTGCTCGATGTTCTGCGCGGCGTAATGATGCCCGGTATCCACCAGCACCCGCGCTTGCGCTCCGGCATGGCGCGCAAAATGCGCCGCCATGCCCCAGTCGGCGATATCGGTGTGGTAGAAGGCCGGCTCGAACGGCTTGTATTCAATCAGCAGCCGCTGCTCCGCCGCCAGGCGATCATGACACAGCCGCAGTGCGTCTTCCAGCCATCCAATGCGTTTGCGCATGCTCTGTGTTCCCGGGTAATTCGACCCGTCCGCCAGCCACAGCGAAACATCGCGTGCGCCCAGCGCCTTGCCGATCTCGATCGAGTCCAGCATGTGCTGGAGCGCCTGCCCGCGAATCTCCGCCGAAGGATTGCATAGCGACCCGTACTTGTACTCCTGGTCCTGAAACAGGTTGGGGTTAATCGAGCCCGAGCGCACGCCGAACCGCCGCTCCAATTCCTTGACCGCGGGCGCGTCGTCGAGGCCGTTGGGCAAATCCCACAACACGTGCAGGGCCAGCGTGGGCGTGACGCCGGTAAGGTTGTTCACCTCGGCCGCGTCGGCAAACTTCTCTTCGATGGTCGAAGCCGCCGCAGCCTGCGCGAACTTGCCGAAACGCGTGCCGGTGTTGGCGAAACCCCACGAAGGAATCTCAATTTGAAACGCATCCAGCGCCTGAATGGCGCGATCGTAGATAGCAGAATCCGCGAGCGTCATCACCCTCACCTCATCGCCTTGGTATTGAGAACCGGTTGCATCCATGCCGCATTGAAAGGGCGCGGCTTCAGCCGTGCCGAAAACGTCACCAAGAAGCGCGGGCTTTAGCCCCTGAAGGATGTTTCGCAACTGCGCTTAACCATGGATGCAACCAGCTATAGAGCCCCTATTCCCTATTCCTTCACCACAATCACATGCAAAAACCGCGGCCCGTGTACGCCCTTAATGCGCGTCATCTCAATATCCGCCGTAGCGCTCGGCCCCGAAATCCATGTGACCAATCGCGGCACCCTCGCTGTTCTCTGTTCCCTGTTCCCTGTTCCCTCGATCCCTACGTCCCCAGCCCCTGCGTTTCCAGTCCCTGTCTTCTCGTTCCCTCGTTCCCTGGTTCCCTGGTTCCCTGGACCCTGATCCCCGGTCTCCGTTCTCTGCTCTCT
>JASHUH010000276.1 GCA_030040115.1 Acidobacteriaceae bacterium
TCACCCGCGCCGAGCGCACCTGGGCCAACCGCATCATCGAGGAGTTTATGCTCGCCGCCAATGAGTGCGTGGCTGCGTGGCTCGAAGATCTCGGCGTCCCCTCGCTCTACCGCATCCATGAAAAGCCCGAGCCGCGGCGCGTGGTTGAGTTTGAAGAGCTGGCCGCCAGCTTCGGCTATTCTCTCGGTCTCGGGCCCCTGCCCGTTAAGCGCATCGAAACCCGCGCCGAACGCCGCGAAGCGCGCGGCCGGGGAATCCATCCCCGCCGCCACGAGGTGGTCGAAGACATCGCCGTCACCCCGCGCATGTATCAGCAACTGGCCGCGCGCATCGAAGGCAAGCCAGAGGAGCGCATCCTGAGCTACCTTATGCTGCGCTCTCTCATGCAGGCACGCTACTCCGAAGTGAACCAGGGCCATTTTGCGCTGGCCACGTCGACTTACACCCATTTCACCTCGCCCATCCGCCGCTATCCTGACCTCATCGTGCACCGCATCGCCAAAGCGCTGCTCCGCGCCGGCATTCGCGGCCAAGGCGCGATCGCGGAAGGCCGCTTCAGTTCCCCCTGGTCCCATCCCAACGAAGACCAGCCACCCCACCCGACTGAATCCGGGGCTCCCCGCCCAACAGAAGCCCGGGAGCTCCACGCTCGGCGCGTCTCTGTTTTTGCGCCTGGGGTAGGAGACGAGGAATCCAAATCCCACCCCAACCTCGGTTATCAGCTCTCCCGCAAGGCGTGCATGCGCCAAATCGAGCCGCCCATTTCCGAGCCCGAGCTGGCGCAGATTGCCGAAGAAACGAGCCTGACCGAGCGCCGCGCCGCCGAGGCCGAACGCGAGCTGGTGGAGTGGAAAAAGGTCCGCTTCATGCAAGACCGCGTCGGTGACGAGTTTGCCGCCCTCGTGCTCAACCCGGCCAAATATGGTCTATTTGTGGAATTAACCGATCTGTTTGTCGAGGGTCTCGTGCCCATCGATTCACTGCGCGAAGACCGTTACGTCTGGCGCGAAAACACGCACGAGATCGTAGGTGAGCGATGGGGCCGGCGTTTCCGCGCGGGCGACCGCGTGCAGGTCATCTTGGATCGTATTCTGGCCCAGGAACGCAAACTCCAGTTTGCGCTCGTCGAAGAGGGCGTTTCGCTCACCGGCGGCCAGCCCGCCGCTTCCGCGCGGAAGCCAAAGCCGGTCAGGGAACGTGCGGGTCCGTCGAAGCGTAAACACCCGAACCAAAAACGCAAGCGGCGATAGCGAAAAATGAGACAGTTGCACTACCATCCCAACGCCCCCGAGGGTGGACGGAAACGCGCCACGCCTTTTCGCCACCGGATGGCGGCGCGGAGTTCTCATGCCGCCTCTTCAGCCCCGCGAATCAACGCGAAGTCAAACTGATTCAATCGCTCTGGTTTTCCCCTCGCCGTCCCATCCGCTATGCTTGCCCGTGTGCATCTGCCGGCAGGTGACTCCGAACTCGTCCAGATCGTCGACGCCGCTCTCGCCGACGCGGCCGAGCGGGCCGGCCCTTGGCTCGTTTGCCGGCCCGGCTGCACCCAATGCTGCTACGGCGCCTTCGCCATCAACGCCCTCGACGCCGCCCGCCTCCACGCCGGCATGAATGCCTTGCGCGCCTCGGCTCCCTCCACGGCGCAAGCCCTCGACGAACGCGCCCGCTCCTGGCTCGACGAGCACGGAGCCGCTTTCCCCGGCGACCTCGCCACCGGCCGCCTCGGCGCCTCCGCCGCCGACCGCGCCTGCTTCGACGACTTCGCCAACCACGCTCCCTGTCCGGCCCTCGATCCCGTCACCGGCCGTTGCGACATCTACGCCTGGCGGCCCATGACCTGCCGCATCTTCGGTCCGCCGGTCCGCGCCGCTGGCCCCGGCGGAGAAGAAGCCTTGGGACACTGCGAGCTCTGTTTCGCCGGCGCCGCTCCCGCCCAGGTCGCCGCCTGCGCAATGCCCGTCCCCGATGAGCTCGAAGCCCGGCTCCTTGCCGAAATCGCCGGCCACAGGAGCGACCCACTCGCCGCCGAGACCGCTGCCGACCCCGCCGAGCCGCCAGAAACCGTGGTCTCCTTCGCGCTATTGCGCTGAGCGCCGCCCGATGACCGCGCGCTGGGGTGTTCCCGATCCGGTCGCCGTCCAGGGCACTCCCGAGGAAATTGCCCTCGCCTTTCGCGACGCCTTCACGGTGCTTGACCGCTGGACCGGGCTGCTCCTCTCCCAGATCATTACCGAGTCGGCTCCCCGGGGACCTATCACGGTGGCGCATAACGCATCCGACTTTTTCCGCGCTCCCCGCCTCCCCTGCGTAAGCCACCTGCCCCGCCGCTCTGCTATTCTTGAGTCCCGTCGGCGTTTCTGCCCCAGCGCCGCGCCCCATTCATCGAGTTTTTAGCCCACAGGGAGGATTCTCGTGAAGAAACATAGGTTCTTCGGCTTGGCGATCACCGCCGCCCTCTGCATTCCCGCTTTCGCTGCCCTCAACACCGGGGACCGCGCGCCCGATTTTTCCGCTCCCGCCTCCCTGGCGGGCAAGGACTTCCATTTCTCCCTGCGGAACGCCTTGAAAAAAGGCCCCGTGGTCGTCTATTTCTACCCCTCCGCCTTCACCCGCGGCTGCGATCTCGAGGCCCACACCTTCGCCCAGGACAAGGACCAGTTCACCGCCGCCGGCGCCACCATCATTGGCGTCTCGGAAGATAGCATCGCCCGCCTCAATCAGTTCTCCGCCGATCCTGCCTATTGCGCCGGCCGTTTCCCCGTCGCCTCCGATCCCAGCGGCAAAATCGCCGCTTCCTACGGCGTCTCCGCTTCCCCCGGCAAGCCCGGCGCGAAAGACGTGCGCGGCGTCGAAATCGGCCACGGCTTTTTTGAGCGCGAAACCTTCGTCGTCGGCAAAGATCACAAGATCGTCGCCACCTTCTCTTCCCAAGCAGATCACTTAGCGCCCGATGCCCATGTGCAGAAGTCGTTGGAGGTGGTGCAGCACCTTGCCGGCCAGTAAGTGCCTGGTCCCTGTTCCAAGCCGCCACGCCTCACCGCATTCCATCGTGCGTAAACTCCTCCTCCGCGCGCCCTTTCGGGAGCTCCTCGACCGACCAAATCCCTTGTTTCTGCGCGCGCCCGAGACCCCCAACGCCGCGAAAACCGATATCGGGCGTGACCGTCTAATCTCCAGCCAGTCGTCGAGGAGCAACCATGCGCGGATTCGCTTCGGACCTCCGCCTGATGGGTCGGCAGTTGCTCAAGTCTCCTGGTTTTGCAACCACGGCCGTGCTCATGCTTGCCTTCGGCATCGGAGCGACCACGGCCATCTTCTCCGTCGTCGATGGCGTGTTGCTGCGGCCACTCCCTTTTGCTCATGCTGACCGGCTGGTGACGCTGGGCGATCAGGTAGCCGGAACCAACTGGGGAAAGAACTGGCAAGGGCCGGTGACGGCGCCCGAGGTGCTCACCTATCAGCGGCAGATGCACTCGTTTTCGAGCCTTGGTGGCTACGGGTTCGTGGACTATAACTTATCCGGTCTGGACCAGCCGCAGGTGATCCGGGCCGCGCGTATGACGCCGTCGGTCTTTGCGACGCTGGGCGTGGCGCCGTTGATGGGGCGCGTGTTCACGCACCAGGAAGACACGCAGCACCAGCAGGTCGCGGTGCTGAGCTACGGAACATGGAAGTCACGCTTCAACGGCGCCCCAAACATTCTCGGAACCAAGATTCTGCTCGATCGCAAGCCGTACATCGTGATCGGCGTGATGCCGAGAGAATTCGAATTTCCGCTTATGCCCGGCGATCTCTACCGGACAGAGCTGTGGGTCCCGATGAGCTTCACGCCCGAGGAACTGGCTCCCGAGGCCGACGCCGACTGGTATCTCGAAATGGTGGGGCGGCTCAAGCCGGGCCTCACCGCGGCGCAAGCCGAGGCAGACGCCAACGGCGTCGCCCAGCAGATCATGCGCAATTACCCCCCGGATGAAGCGAACTTCCGCATTCATCCCGTGGTCTATCCGCTGCAACAGATCACCGTGTTCCAAACCCGTCCGCTGCTGCGGATGCTGTTCTGGGCGGTGGCCGTGGTGCTGCTGATTGCGTGCGCCAACTTTGCCGGGCTGCTGCTGGTGCGGGCCATTCGCCGGCAGCGCGAGACGGCGCTGCGCCTGGCGCTGGGCGCAACAGCGGCGACGTTGCTGCGTCAGGCAGTTGCCGAAAGCCTGGCGCTCAGCGTGGCAGGAGGACTCATCGGCATCGGGCTGGCGGCCCTCGCCGTCTACGGCGGGCGCAACCTGCTTCCCGACAATCTTCCTCTAACCAGCCAGGTCGCGCTGAACTGGGCAGTGGCAGGGTTTGCGCTGCTCCTCGCCTTACTCACGGGAATCCTCTGCGGCCTGGCGCCTGGATTCTCCGCGTTGCGCACCAATGTGAACGCGCAGTTGAAGGAAGGCGGTCCCACCGGCTCGACGAGCGGAGCGCATGCCCGCCTGCGATCGGCCTTGGTGGTAGTCGAGATTGCCGTGGCGCTGGTCCTGCTGACTGCATCGGGGCTGCTCCTGCGCAGCTTCGAGAAGATGAGCGAACTGAACCTGGGCTTCGAACCGGACCACGTCACGACGGCGGTGTATTCCCTGCCTAAAGAGCAGTACTCGACCCAGGACCGGATCGACAATTTCAACCATGATCTGCTGCGCCGGCTTCGCCAGCTTCCTGGCGTGCGCTCTGCCGGGCTGAC
>JASHUH010000277.1 GCA_030040115.1 Acidobacteriaceae bacterium
CCCCCTTGGACCACGGCGTAAATCGGGAGTATTTTATTGGTGGGTCACATTGCATCCGCCGCGACGGAACGGGGTGGCAGGGGGCGGAGCCGTTCTGGGTCGGAAACATTCAACGCGGGCCGCCGTCAAAGCAGCAGCGTCTGCACTGCGCCGGGAGAGGAGATGACCATGAAACGGTCATGGATATCTGCGATTGCTCTGGTTCTCGCATCGTTCCCGCTGGCTGCCCAGAACCAATCCGGAGCGACCTTGGCCGTTGCGTCCATGCAGTCCTCGCCGGCCGGGCTGTCGTGGGTGGTCCGTCCGGCGGCGTGCCCGGTCGATCTGCGCGCGCGGTATCTGGCCGCCACCGAGATGATAAGGGCTACGGAAAAACCAGCGCCCCAAGGACCGGGTCAGAGGCTTCAATTGACGCTGGGCAGCGCGGCGGCGCGGCAGATTGTGAGGGCCACGATGACCGTATACGGGCTCACACTCAATTCCAAGGGCCATCTTTGGCGGACCGCACCGAAGCAGGGCGCGTCGACGGATGCGAACCGGACTCTTACGGTTCCCTTTTCGAAGGGAGCTAACGGCATTGCGACGGCCAACGTTTGGGTCGCCGGTTTCACGGCAGTCGAGGCAATCGACCTGAAATCGGTGGTCTATACGGATGGGTCAACGTGGAGCCTCACGGACGGCGCCTCCTGCCGCATCGTGCCCGATCCCTTCATGCTGGTCGCGAGCCACTAACCGAATTTGCGGAATCGATACCGTAGCGGCTGCAAATGTAGGCCGATGCGTGCGCTAACGCGGCGCTTGTGTAAAGGCGCGTTTCCGCTGGGAGATCAATTCAATCGAAGCGCGCAAAGGCGTCATTGATGCGGACCGACGTGGCGGGCGAGGCTTCGCCGAGAGTGTTGCCGATTTCAAGCACGATGGCGGGAGGCGTCGAGAGCTCTTTGAGGGCGGTGGCCGTAGCCGCCCAATCGATGGAGCCGTCGCCCGGCCACAAATGCTCGTCTTTCACGCCGTGATTATCGTGAGTGTGGACGGAAACGATGCGGCTGGCCAGGGTCTGCATCGCGTCGCGCACGCCCACGGTGATGTGCGCGTGGCCGAGATCGAGGCAGACGCCGACGCTGCCGAGATGGCCCATGTCGAGAATGGTGTTGAGGTGTTCGGGGGTGGTGGCTTCGCTGAGCAGGTTTTCCACCAGCACGCGCACGCCCAGGGGGCGCGCAAATGCGCCCAGGTGTTCAAGGGCGGTGAGCGCATATTCGATGCTGCGCGGCGACCAATCGTCGGACTTCTCGCCCAGATGGACAATCAGGTTTTGAAAGGGAATGTGCTCGGCGGTTTCGAGAGCGCGCTTGATTTCGTCCATGGCGTCGATGCGGCGGGATTTTTCAGGATGCAGGACGTTGACGCCGGGTGCGCCGGCGCGGCCCATTTCCCGGTCGGGAAAGAGCGGGGCGTGCAGGGAAAAGGCCTGAAGCGGTTCGGATTGGAACCATTCGCTCAATTCCAGCACATGCTCGCGGCTGGTGTAGTCGAAATGCTGACGGGCGGCGAAAATCTCGATCCCTTGCACACCGGAACGCGCGGCAAACTCCAACAGTCCCGGATGCAGGCGATGGTTGAGAAACAGATGAGTGGAGAGAACTCGCAGCATGGTGAATGATTTTTCCTTGCTCCGAACGAAAATAAAGGATAACTCCGGGCTAGCCCGATTTTCGCATCTCGGCGGAATTTGCGCTCCCTTTCTGCGCCTAAAGCGACCCGCTTTGGAGAAATGGAACCGGCCCGTGCCTGCAATCGACGGCGATCGGGCTAGGCGAGACGGCCTTTGTCGCGCAGGGAGTTGAGGACTTTGGCAGTGGTGACGACCTGGCCCACATGGCGCTGGGTATGGTCGGCCACGTGGATCAGCGCTCCCCCCAGCGAGGTGGGCAGCCGCTTGCGACCCACAGAGCGCGCCGACTCAAGATTGGCCGCAGCCAGGGCGCGGACGCGGCTGGCGGCTGAAGCAAAGGCGGACTGAACTTCGGCCAGGAGTGCGATCAGCGGCTCGGTGCCGGAGTGTTCGGACCTTAAGGCGGCCAGTTGGTCGGAGGTGAGCTCGCCGCCTTCAGCGTAGGTGAGGATGCGATCGGCCGATCGCGCCATGTGGCGGAGATGAACGGCGATGGGCGTGAGGCCCAGCGGCTGGGAATGAATCTCGGAGTCGGCGAGGCCGGCGGTCCACTTTTGAAGGTCGTCCAAAGCGTGGTCGAGGGCGTGGAGGACGGCGCGTCCGGCGGCGGGGACTTCGGAGTGGCTTCCGCTCAGCCACGGTTCCGTCGCGGGCGCTGGTGCAGGAGAAGTGCTCATGAGAGAATCCTCGATTGAAATTTGCGCGACCGCCGGCCTGTCATCGCGAACGAAGGTCGCGCTTCTTCGATTGCGAGCGTTCCTTCGGGATCGTCTGGTTCGCATCCTCCTCGGTGAATCCGGCTGTCGCTGGAGTCAGGCTGTTTTTCGCCGGTTTGCCCTGCGCCTTACGATCCTTCAGGACTTTGCTGCGCTGCTGGCCGATGCTCACCAACTCTTCCATATCTCGCGGCGAAAACATGAAGGCCACAGGGCGGCCATGGCGAGTGATGATCACGGGTTCGCGCTGCACGAGATCGAGCAACTGTCCGAATTGGTTCTGAGCTTCGGCTGAGGTTTTGCTCATCATGGTAAACCCTCCAAGCAGCCATTCTAGCTAAAATAGCTACCCACCGCACCCCCCCAAGCCCGCCATTGCCCGTTGTGGGAAGATTTGGAGGCGCAGAACTGCCGCCAAGGGTTGCATCCCTTGGCAGCTAGGTGTTCACATTCTCGGTTGAGCGCGGAGCGAAGTGGGCCGGCGGTTACTTCACGGTGATGTCGCGGGTGGCGTAAACATGGTTCCCGGCCGTGTTGTTCGCGTCGAAGGTCAGATGGTAGGTTCCCGGCGCCAGCGAAACCAAACCATTCATGACGCCGCTGTCTTCGTTGAGCAACTTGGTGTCGCCATTCCACAGCGAGAACCGGTAGATGCCCCCGCTGATGGTGGCGGCGGCGCTGATGGAAACCGGCGATGTGACCGTGGCGCCCTCGGCGGGCGAGCAGACGTTGACGCCATTGGTGGCTGGCGCGGAGCACATGGCGGTTTGGCTCACGACGACGATGGCGCCGCCGTTGGCGTTCACCGGCGAACCCGGGTCTTCGGTGAAGC
>JASHUH010000278.1 GCA_030040115.1 Acidobacteriaceae bacterium
CCAACCTCAACGCCATCGCCCAAGCCTTCGCCTACGGCCTCATCGACCACCACCAGCTCAGCGCCCTCACCCGCCTCGTGCAAGTTTGCCTCAAGACCCTCTACCAGAAGCAGGAACGCCATTGCTACGAAAGAACCGACGAGCCCGTCCTCGAAGTCATCTACGACAACGATGGCCTCGCCCTCGCCGTCGATCCCAGGCCCGCCCGCCGACCCAAAACCGTCTCCACCCTCTCCGCCAGCGCCGCCCCGGAACCAACTGCCTCCGCCGCGCCGGAAAAAGCCGCGCGCCCTGAGACCGGACCGGACACCCTCCCCGGCCTGGAACGGTCCGCATCTCCCACGCCCGAACCGGATGCCGCGGCAGACCCGGAACCAGCCGCGAGCAGCGCGCCATCCAACCGGCAACCCGCCTCTTTTCCAACACTTACCCAAGAACCCGAAGATAACCTTCCCATTTTCAAACACTTGCCCAAATCGCCAAAAACGGATGCTTTGTTTTCAGACACTTACCTTCCTCCCCAAGCGGTAGGTGCACTCGAACTTGCCCTCAAGCACCCTTTGGGTCCGCGATTCGGTTTGGGCGCCCTTTTGAACGCCTTCGAAGCGGATGGAATCTCCGCAAGGGGAAAATAATCGGGTCCGGGGGGCCTCCGTCTACAATCGACACGGGATACCATGGCAGAGATACGCGAAACCGTGATTCTGGGCTCCGGCTGCGCCGGATTGACAGCCGCGATTTACACCGCGCGCGCCGGCTTGAAACCGCTGGTGCTGGAGGGCCACGAGCCCGGAGGCCAGCTCTCGATCACCACGCTGGTCGAGAATTTTCCCGGCTGGCCCGACGGCATCCAGGGGCCGGAGCTGATCGACAATATGAAGAAACAGGCGCAGCGGTTCGGCGCCACTTTTGAATTGGCGCACCTGAACACCGTTGAAGTAGGCGCGCACCCCATGCGGCTGCACAGTTCGGCGGGCGAAATCCACGCCCGCACGCTGATCGTCGCCTCCGGCGCCAGTGCGCGCTGGCTGGGCTTGCCCAGCGAACAGGCGCTCATCGGCCACGGCGTGTCGAGCTGCGCCACCTGCGACGGCTTCTTTTTCCGGGGCAAGGAGATTGCCGTTGTGGGCGGTGGCGACTCCGCCATGGAGGAGGCCCTGTTCCTCACTCGCTTCGCCACCAAGGTGACGGTCCTGCACCGGCGCGAACATTTCCGCGCCTCGAAAATCATGCTGGAGCGGGCCATCGCCCATCCCAACATCGAGCTGCGCACCAACGCCGTGGTGGAAGAGGTGCTGGGCGTCGAGGACAAAGAAGTGAAGGGCGTGCGGCTGCGCGACGTAGTCAATGGAGAGACTTCCAATTTGGCTGTCGGCGGCCTTTTTCTGGGCATCGGCCACGTGCCGAACGCCAAAATGTTCGAAGGGCAGATCGATCTCGACGAGGAGGGCTACATCAAGACCGCCAATAACGTGTTCACGACGCGCGATGGCCAGGTGGTTCTCGGGGTTTTTGCCTGCGGCGATGTGCAGGATCGGCGCTACCGGCAGGCGGTCACGGCCGCCGGATCGGGCTGCATGGCCGCCCTCGAGGTGGAAAAATTCCTCGAAGAACACGGACGGTGAGGACCTCCGTGTGAAAATCGGCGTCAAGAGGGAGGTTTACGAGTGTCCTGTCCCTAAAGTTGCCAACCAAATCGTGAATGTCATTTTGAGCGCACGGGTCCCCCAAACGCCTTTCAGTTTGGGGATGGTAAGCCAAGAATCTGCTGTTGCTTTCCTCCGGATTCTGATACGAACTTTTGGGACACCACACTATGATCGATCCCCCCGGCCAAACACGCCGGCATGTTCTGCTTCCGGCTCGCCCGGCGGGCCGGCGGGAAACGGTGCGATGGCCCATCGACAAGCCTGAGAAGAGCGCGGCGGCCAAAGCATGACAGCCCTCCAGGCAAATCTCGATAAGCTGGAAGAAGCGATCGCCTCGGCCTGTCGCGCCGCGGGCCGCCCGCGCGGCGAAGTTGAGTTGATGGCGGTGTCGAAGACGTTTCCCGCCCCGGCCATCCTTGAAGCTGCGTCGCTGGGCCTCACCCTCTTCGGGGAAAACCGCGTTCAGGAATTTGCGTCGAAGGCGGCGGCGCTCGAACCCATCCGCGCCGCGACCAAATATCATTTGATCGGCCATCTGCAGTCGAACAAGGCGGCGCGCGCAGCAGAGCTGTTCGATGGAGTGGATTCGTTGGACTCGGTGCGGTTGGCCGAACGCCTGCATGATGCAGCAGCGAAGTCGGCCAAACGCTTGCCGGTGCTCGTCGAGATCAAGCTGAGCCCCGAAGAGACGAAGACGGGCCTGGAGCCTGACTCCGAAGAACTCGCCCGGTTATTGGAACTCTTGCCCGGTCTCGCCGGCTTGCACATGTGCGGCTTGATGACTATCGCGCCGTGGGGCGCGCCGGAAACTCAAACCCGGGCGTGCTTTCGCAGCCTGCGCGCGTCGCGCGACCGCTGGGCCGCCGCGCACCCGCGCTTGCATTTCGACGTGCTCTCCATGGGCATGAGCGGCGATTTTGCCCTGGCCATCGCCGAAGGCGCTACGCGGATTCGGGTGGGAACGGCGCTTTTTGGCAAACGCGCCCCGGAGCCAAGATAATGCTTCGCAGCGCGCCCCGAGGAGTAACGCTGGCGGTGCGCGTCCAGCCCGGCGCGAAGAAGACGGCCATTACCGGCGTATATGGCGACGGCGAGAACGCGCAGTTGAAGGTCGCCGTCCAGGCGCCGCCGCTTGAAGGGCGCGCCAACGCGGCGCTGGCTGCTTTTTTGGCGGAAACCTTCTCCCTGCCGAAAAACGCGGTCGAGTTATTAAGCGGGGAATCGGGGCGGAGTAAAGTCTTTTTACTGCAGGGAGTTACCTTGATGGAGGCGGAAAGCATCGTACGCGCCCGTGTATAACACTCGCGTGGAACGGCTATTTCACAAAGAAACGGTAGCGTATGTTCCAGTCTTGCGTTTGACCCGGGAGTATATGTAAGTGAACGTAGGCCTCCGGGGCAATCGTGGTGCGCACCGACCAGAAATTGAAGTTCGACATCGGAGCATCGCCCGTCTGTTCGACGCCGACTCCGGTGTTCCGGTCCTCCACGGTAAAGTCGTAATCGGAAGGACTGTCGGAATACCCGGTCAAAAAGCTGGTAACCGACTGCCTCGGCTGCAATTCCTGTTGATAGGTAAGATCATGCCCTTCAATCTCCCCGCCATTCTGCAGGGGCCGGGTGGCTTTAGGCTCGAACGCGAAGTGAACCACTATGCCCGGTCCCGTCGGCTTATCATCCAACATGAAGAAATCGTGCTCGTAAACGTCGGTGTCAATCGTTTTCGCGCCCGTGTTCTTCATGGAGTGATGAATCACCATGACGGGTTCGCCTTTCACGAGCTGCAGTGTCTTTGTGTAAAGGTAGGAATATCCTATCGGCGAATGCAGACGCTGTGTAAAGGAAATCTCACTCGGTTTCGCGTGCACCGTCCATTTTCCGGTGTCAACGATGGGATAGAAATACATATATTTGTACGGGGCGTCGCTTACTTTGCGCAACACCCCGACGCCGGGCTTCACGAACAAGCCGCCATCCTTTGCGTCTCCGTAACCCAGGCCGCCGTCCTCGGATCGGAACTCTTCGACGGGGCCGGCGATGGAATCGGCAATCAGCGGGTTATGATTCGGCGACCAGGCTCCAAAGTAAGTGTGCCCTTTGTAAGACAAACAGGGAATAACCCCTGCCCAATCGAAGCGCGTCGACCTGTAGTAGCCATCCTTGGGATCCGGCAGGTAAATGATCGCATGAATCAGGCCATTGGAGATAGACGCCTGCGGCACGTGAGCGTCAGGAAGCGAGGCGCAAAGGTCGTTGGCGGTGGCGCCGGCGCCTTGAGCCGAAGCTGATTCGATCAGACCCGTCGCGACCATGAACGAAGCGATCAGCAAAGCCCTCGATATTTTCATCTCGAATCCTCTGACCGGAAAATGGCGAGCCTTTTTGAAAATTCGTGCTCGCTCCGGGAAAGCCGGTAATCAATAACTAGGCGCGCGCCAGCGCTTCGGCGTGGGCCCGGTAAAACAGGGCCTTCATATAAGCAAAGCCATACGCGTATTCGGGGTTGCGTCCACCGACCACGGTTGGCGTGTGATCGAGAATCACAATTCCGTCAAAATTAACCTCCACGGCGGCCTTCGCAATCTGGTACATGTCGTAATATCCGTT
>JASHUH010000279.1 GCA_030040115.1 Acidobacteriaceae bacterium
GGTGACGGTCACCGGGACCAGGACCAAGTCGACATTCATGCGGATAAACGACCCGGGATGAACGTTTAGGGCCGCTCTGCCGGTTTCAGGAGGCGCCTCGGCGCCCTGGGGTTCGCTGGTCGGGGCGGTGTTCGACGACGGAGGCTGGACGTGAACGTTGTTCAGTTGATCATCGCTGCTCTGCGCCGGGGCGTAGGCGACGACAACAGCGGCCGCCAAAGCACACATCCATATGCGCCGCAGGAGGGGGCGCAATGGACCGCCCCCTTGGGGAGGAACGCGCTGGAAAGAGAGCTTCGTCATGCCAAAACACCATGGGTTTAGAACGCGATAGTACCACGGATGGCGCCTCGCCGGCGCGTCCGCGGCGCACTCCTCGGCCCAGTGTATCGAAATCCGACAGAGCCGGCCTTCCACGGGCGCTGCGCTACAATCGAACCGAAGCGGTTCTATCCCTACTTACGGGGCCCAAAAACTCTTGCCACGCTGGCTTCCCGTGGGAATGCCCTCTGCATAACAGGATAAGGACAGGGGGCGAAAACCGCTTGGAATGCGACGGCCCTCCTCAGGTGCAGAAACGGAGGGCCGGGGCAAAATTTCCATGGTTTCAATGGGAGCAAGGCCGCCTTCATGGCTCGCATCTATCCGTTTCGTGCCTGGCGCTACAACCCGTCTGCGGTCCGGCTGAGTGAGGTCCTGACTCAGCCGTATGACAAGATCTCCCCTGCCATGCAACAGGCCTACTACCAACGAAGCTCCTTCAATCTCGTCCGCATCATTCTCGGACTTCCTGAACTCTTTGACGCGGAAAAGGGGGAAAGCGTATATACGCGCGCAGCCCGGGATTTCCGCGCCTGGCGCGAGCAGGGCGTGCTGATTCAGGAGAAGGATCCATGCATTTTTGGCTACGCGCAACGATTTCAGGCGCCGGGGAGCGAGGAGCTCAAAGAGCGGCGTGGATTCATCGCCTTGGGCAAGCTGTATGAGTACGCCGAACAGGTGGTTTTTCGGCACGAGCAGACCCTTTCGAAGCCTAAGAGTGACCGGCTGAGCCTGCTGAAGGCCACGCGGGCCCACTTTGGACAGATTTTCATGCTCTATTCCGATCCCGCGCGCACCGTGGAGAAGATTCTTTTCGAGGGCGGCGGGCCGGCGGACGCCGAGGTGAGCGATGAATACGGGGTGTTGCACCGGCTGTGGCGGGTCAGAGATCCGGCGACCATCCGGCTTCTGGTTTCGGCCATGGAGGACAAGAAGCTGATCATCGCCGACGGGCACCACCGCTATGAGACGGCGCTGAACTACGGGCGGGACTTTGCGGTGGAATACGCGGCGCACATCGCCGCGGATGGGGCGGGGAAGACGGAGCATAGTGCGTCGCATCTGAGCGAGCCGGCGTTCCCTGAGGCTGCGGCGATGATGACTTTTGTGAACATGGACTCGGAAGGGCTGGTGATTTTGCCCACCCATCGCGTGGCGCACAGCCTTGACGGTTTTCAGCCCGCGGCGTTCGCGCGCGAGGCCGCGCAGTTCTTCGAGATGGAGCCCTTGGCTGTGGCCGATGCGGCCGATTATGGGCAGAGGCTGAAGGGCCAGCGCGGAACGTCCTTTGTGGCTGCGATGCGCGGCGGGGCCTGGCTGCTGCGCTCCAAACCGGAGGCGGTGAACGCCGCGCTGGGCGAGATTCCGGAACGGCAAAGGCGTCTGGATTTGACCCAACTGCACTCCATTGTGCTCGAACGGCTGCTCAAGTTGGACGCGGAAAAGATTCGTGAACAAACCCATATCCGGTATCTGCGCGACGCCGGCGAGGCGGTGGAACAGGTGCGGCGAGGCGAGGCCGACGTGGCCTTCCTCACCAACCCGGTGACCATGGAGCAGCTCAGGGAGGTGGCTTTTGCCGGTGAGGTGATGCCGCAAAAGTCGACCGATTTTTATCCTAAGCTGCTGAGCGGGCTGGCCATCTATGCGCTGGAGTAAAGTAGCGCGTCAAGGGCGGGCGCTGACCGGGATTTTCGCGCTTCTCCTCGCGGTAAGTGGGTGCTTGTCCGCCCTTGCCCAGGCGCCCGCCGGTCCCGCCGGCCGGTTCGTGGTGGTGCTCGATGCGGCCCACGGCGGCGACGACGCCGGAGCAACGGTCGTGGACGAAGCCGGTAAGCCCGAAGCGGAAAAAGGTTACACGCTGGCTTTGAGCGTCAAGCTGCGCTCCCTGCTGACGGCGCGAGGAATTTCGGTGGTGACCACCCGCGAGTCTGACGTGAGCATGGATGCGACGCAGCGCGCGCAAATCGCCAACCACGCAAAGGCGCAGGCGTGCCTGAGCTTGCACGCGTCGATGAACGGCGCGGGGGTGCACTTGTTCCTCACCTCGCTGCCTCCCGCCCCGGACGCGAACTTTGCGCCTTGGAAGACGGCGCAGGCGGCTTGGGCGCCGCGGAGCGTGGCGCTGGCGGGGGTGCTCAATTCGGCGCTTCTTCATGCCGGTTTGACGGTAAGCCTCGGCCGCACCGCGCTGACCACGATCGACAGCATGACCTGCCCGGCGGTCGCCGTGGAGGTGTCCCCGGAGCGTGGCCAGGGAGGCGATTCCGGCGCCGGCCTTGACGATCCGGCTTACCAGGCGAAGGTGGCCGATGCGTTGGCGGCCGCGCTGCTGGAGTGGCGCGCGGAGGGTGCGCAGCCGTGATCCCGCGCTACCAGGTGGTTGTTTTTGCGATTTTGCTCGGCGCTTCGGCGGCGATGGGAGCGGTTCTGTGGCAATTGCGCGACCGGGCTCACCGGCGGCTGCTGGCGGGCGAGGATTCGACTCCGACGCACGCGCCCGTAATTGCTCCGGTGGAGCAGGCAATGTTAATGGTGGCCAACGACGCCGATGACTCGCTGGAGGCGCGGCCGCTCGACCTGCCTTTGCCGCCCGACCCGGACGCCCGCGCGCGCGCCGTGCTGGGCAAGCTGCTGGACCTCTATGCCGCTCCCGGCGCGGCGCATCCTGTGCCCGGCGGCGCCAAGTCGATTGAGCAGGTGTTTCTGCTGCCGGCGACGGCTCGGGATGGCGCCGCAGTGGACGGGGCGGATGCGGGCTCCGGCGCGAGCAAAGCGCCGGCGCGTGGGGACGATGCGCAGTCCGGCTCGGAGCTGGCGGTGGTGAACCTGACAAACGCTTTCGCGGCCAACCATCCTTCGGGTCTCGAAACGGAGATGTTGACCATTCTTTCGATCTGCGCCACCCTGCACGCCAATTTGCCCCGCGTCACGGAAGTGCGATTCCTGGTGGATGGAGAGCAGCGAGCAACTCTGGCCGGCCATGCCGACCTGACTCGCACGTATTTGGCCACGAACGCCGAAGCGGCTGAGGGAGCGCAGCCGTGACCGGCCTTGCATCCGGACGGCCAGACGCTCCCACTATCGGCGTGTTTGACTCCGGCTTCGGCGGGCTCACCGTGCTGCGCGCCCTCATTCGCCGGCTGCCGCAGGCGCAATACGCGTTCCTGGGCGACACGGCGCGGCTACCCTACGGGTCAAAGTCGCGGCGCACCATTGCCCGTTACGCGGCGCAAAGCGCCCGCTTCCTGGTGCGCGAGCAAGGCGCCGAATTCCTGGTGGTTGCCTGTAATACGGCCAGCGCGCTGGCGCTCGACGCTATTCAGGACGCCGTCGAAGTTCCCGTGCTGGGCGTTGTGGAGCCCGGCGCCGCGGCGGCGCGCGCCGCATCCAAAACCGGCGATGTTTTGGTGATGGCCACGGACGCCACGGTGCAAAGCCACGCCTATGCGGCGGCATGCAGCACGCAGGGGCTGCGGGCGCTCGAAAAAGCCTGCCCGCTGCTGGTCCCGCTGGTCGAAGAAGGGTGGACTGCGCATCCGGTGACCGCCGCGGTGATTCGCATTTACCTCGATGAAGTCCAAGCTGAGGCGGCCGCGAACGGGCTCGACGCGGATACGCTGGTGCTCGGCTGCACGCATTATCCGCTGCTCAGGCCGCTGATTGAAGCGGTGGCGCCGCGCGGGATGAGGGTGATTGACTCTGCCGACGCCGCGGCCGACGCCGCCGGGCGCCTCTTCAACGGCCGGGCTGCGACTTCTTCCGCCGAACCTGCGGCGCCGGGCGCGATTCGCTGCTTTGCCACCGATTCGGTGGAAAAATTCGAACGGCTCGGTTCGCGGTTTCTCGATCGTCCCGTGGGGAAGGTGGAGCTGATTGACCTGGGCGGGTGAGGGAAATTCGAGCATGCGCGCGGAGTCCCGGTTTGGCGTGGTGGCTCGCAATTTATGCGAAAATCGCTCTGCTATTCTGAAACGGCAGCTCCGCGGCTCCGCCGTTTTAGCCTTTGGAGTAGATTTTCGGAGGGTTGAAACAGCATGATCGATCTGGCGGGCAAGACGGCTGTGGTTTTCGGGCTGGCCAATAAGCGCTCCATCGCGTGGGGCATCGCGCAAAAGCTCCACCAGGCCGGCGCCACACTGGCTATCTGCTACCAGAATGAGCGCATGCGCGCCGAGGCCGAGGATCTGATCCACGAGTTGCCGGGCGCCAGCGGTTTTCAGTGCGATGTTTCCAATGACGTTGAGATCGAGGCGCTTTTTGCCGCGCTCCAAGAGAAATACGCCAAGCTCCACGTTCTTGTGCACGCCGTGGCCTACGCGCCCGCCGAGGACCTCAGGGGCGAGTTCATCAACACCAGCCGCGAAGGCTTTCGCATCGCGCACGAAGTCAGCGTCTATTCGCTGATCGCCTTGAGCCGCGCCGCCGCGCCGCTGATGACCGAGGGCGGCAGCATCATCACCTTGAGCTATTACGCCGCGGAGAAGGTGGTGCCCAACTACAACGTGATGGCGCTGGCCAAGGCATCGCTCGAATCCACAGTCCGCTATCTGGCCTGGAATCTCGGCCCCAAGAATATCCGCGTCAACGCCATTTCCGCCGGGCCCATCAAGACCCTGGCCGCGCGCGGCATCGGCGCCTTGGGCGAGATGCTCAAAGCGCACGCCGACCGCGCTCCCCTGCACCGCAACGTCGACCAGTTGGAAGTGGGGGGGACGGCGCTGTATCTGGCCAGCGAACTGGCGAGCGCGGTGACCGGCGAAACGCTGTATGTGGATTGCGGCTATAACATCATGGGGTTCTGACCTCGGCGGTATTGGGAGAGCGCCCGCTCTGGGCGCCCCTGAGCCGGCAATCGCGCCTGTGAAGGTTAGAAATTCTCTTCCAGCCAGCGCACCACCGGGTTCTTCGCCCTTGGATGCTTGATCCTTATCCAACCGGGTCCGGTTTCACTGGCGCGCCCCTCGGGCAATCGGGCAATCGAGATATTGCCGGGCCGGTATCCGGCCTCCACCATCACCTGCCGGATCTCGTCTTGCAAGACCGGCGCCCCGTCTGCAAAATCGATGGTGATGCGCGACAGTTTCAGGTCGAGCTTCGCTGCGTCGGCGCTTTGCATTCTGGTCAAGGGCACAAGAATATTGAAAAAGCCGCGCGGCGAGAACACCCCGTTCAACGTTGCCGAAACCCGCGTCACCTCAGGCTGAGATTGCATTTGCGCGGTTGACGGGGAGATGGAGCCAACAAGCAGCGCCGCAATGGAAACGGTCTCGGCGCATCTTGAGAAACGGCTCATCTGTTCCTCCTGCGCCGCCAGCCGGGCATGGAAACATAGTATTCGAGGAACAGATAAGTTCGGGAACGCGCTGTGATCGGGTGCGGCGTTTCAAAGTCTTGCATGACGGAGATCTGCTCGCCTGCGCCAATTTCCCAGTGCAGAGTGGCCCATTCGAAAATGGCGTCCTGTTTGTAGGTCTTATTGGCGGAGGCTGCGGTGGGCAGCCCGTTGACATGGCTTGTTCCCTGATCCTGATAATTTCCTTCAATGGATAACGCCAGATTCCTGGGCAAACCCTCTTCGGGAAGGTGAAACGGAAAAAGCCTGATTTCCATCTCGCCATCCGCATCGAACTGGCTGCCGGGCGTGTAACCGGTTGAGGCGGCGCGATTGTCAAGATAGGTCGCGTCCCATGCGGCGCCGAAGAGCGGATTGTTATAACCAAACGTGACGCCAGCGTAGGGATCGACTGTGCCGGAGCTGGCCTGGAGGGGGCCGGGCGCCAAAGCTCCGTTCACCGTGTATCGATTCTGCCCGGTGGGCAATGACGCCCCGGCAAGGGGAGCTACGCGAAACGTGGACCGCGGCTTGTCAATCTTGAAGAGGGTGTTGCGAATGAAGACTAAGGCATCGCCCGCCCCAAAGGTCGAAGGATTGTGGTCCAGTGACAAAACGCCCTGGTTCGCAGTGACAAAAAGGGACCAAGTGGGAGTCGCGCCGTAAGCGAAATTGACCGGAAACTGAAGACTGCGACACCCGGAAGGCCCGAAACCCGGCTCGGCGTTGAAGCGAAACAAGCCTTGATTCCTGGCTACGGGGAGCGCAGTGACAAATGTGGCAGGCGAAGCCGAAGCGCCAGGCGAACTCATTACGAACAGCGCAGCCAGGAAGAAGATGAAAGCGGTTCGCATGGATAGAAATGGGAATCTCGCCACTCTTAAGGAATGCTCCTTTTCCGCGCCGCGCTTTTGCGGTTTATCTGCCCGTTCGCACAGATATCGTAATCGATACTGCTGATTTTCACGTCGCCGGCAGGCGCAGCGCAAGAAGCTCGACGACCCATTTCCCGTCAAGTTGCTGCATATTGTTCGCGGCCTCGGCTTTGTGCTGCGCCATATAGAGGAAAAGGAGTGCGCCTGCGCCGCGTGGAACGGGCTCCGCGCCCGCGCGAAGGCGCCCCAGGTGTTGGGCGTCACTGAAAAATCGTCGCCGGTTGGGCTATTCGTAATCGTAGATATGCAACCTGCCGGAGACGGCCTCGCTCCGCGGAGAAGAGTCTTGCTTTGAGTCGAGCCGCCAATGCCTTTCGGGCGGTTTTCCTGTCGGCGCTCCGAGCCGTCTGTGCCCATGGAGTGCGCCGATGAACGCCGCGCACGCGACTTGCGGTCAATCTTCACAGACCCCGGTGAAGGAGCCGTTCGCCGTGGAAGCCAGGTTCTACATCAAGCTCCCGCAGCAGAGGGTGCGCTGCGCGCTTTGCCCGCGGGCGTGCATCGTGAAAGATGGCGAGCGCGGCGTCTGCGGTGTGCGCGAGAATCGCGGCGGCGTGTATACCTCGCTTCTCCACGGCCGCGCCCGCGCCATCCACGTCGATCCTATCGAGAAAAAGCCGCTCTTCCACTACTTGCCGGGAACGGAGGCTCTGTCAGTGGGCGGGGTGGGTTGCAACCTGCAATGCGCGTTTTGCCAGAACTGGGATCTATCCCGTTCCGCTCCCGAGGAAACGCCGGCCGATTATACGCCGCCGCTCCGCATTGTCGAGTTGGCCCGGCGTTCCGGTTGTCCCACCATCGCCTACACCTATAACGAGCCGGCGGTCTTTGCCGAATATCTGATGGACACGGCCGACGCGGGCCACGAGGCCGGCATTCGCAGCGTCGCGGTTTCGAACGGCTATCTGCAACAGGAAGCGCTCCGCGCCATCTACGGGAAGATGGATGCGGTCAAGATCGACCTCAAGGCCTTTTCCGAAACTTTCTATCGTCGCATCGCCAAAGGGCGGCTGAAACCGGTGCTCGATTCGCTGGTGACTCTGCGCGCGATGAAGAAGTGGACGGAGATTGTTTACCTGGTGATTCCCACGCTGAACGACAGCGATGAGGAGTTGCGCTGTGCGGCGGCGTGGATCAAACAGCATCTCGGCGCCGATACGCCGCTCCACTTCACCCGGTTTTATCCCGAGTATCAGCTCAAATACTTGCCCGTGACGCCCGTGGCCACACTGGAGCGCGCCAAGGCGATCGCTGAAGCCGAGGGACTGAACTACGTGTACATCGGCAACGTTCCCGGCCACGCGGCGCAGAACACGCATTGTCCACAATGTCGCAGCTTGCTGGTGGAGCGCGCTGGTTTGGCAACGGTAAAAGTGCGGATTGGCGCGGATGGCGCTTGTCCCCAGTGCCGCCATCCCATACCCGGAATCTGGAGCGTGTAAATCGGGCCGCGGAGGTTGGCCCGATTTTGCTTCATGGAGGTCAGAAGGAGTTTGAAAATGCCTTTGCCTGTGGCTTCCATGATTGCGCTTCTGGCCGCGGCGCCGCTGCTGCCGCGCGCCGCCGCGCGGCAGAAAATCCGGCAACCGGCGGTGGCGGGCGGCTTTTATCCAGCCGATCCCCAAGCTCTATCGGCCATGCTCGACGATCTGTTGGCGCACGCCGCGCCGCGTCCGCTCGAGGGCGCCGTTCTGGCCGCGGTTGCGCCGCACGCCGGTTATCCCTACTCCGGACACGTCGCCGCATGTACGTTCGCCGCGCTCCGTGGCCGCAATTACTCCCGCGTGGTGGTCATCGCGCCGTCGCATTATGCGGCCTTCGGTTTCAGCTCGGTTTACGACGGCGACGCCTACGCCACGCCGCTCGGCGTCATCCGCGTCGACAAGAAATTTGCTCTCGAGTTGACGAAGCTGAGCGGCGCGCTCCAGCTTTCCGGCAAAGGTCACGATTCCACCGCCGCCGGCGGCGAACACGCGATCGAGGTGGAATTGCCGTGGCTGCAGAAGGTGCTGGGCCGGTTCGCGCTCGTTCCCATCGTGATGGGCGATCAGAGCTACGAAAACAGCCGCGCTCTGGGCGTCGCATTGGCGAACCTGATCGCGAAGAACCAGAACGGCGAAACCTTGGGCGATACTCTGATCCTGGCCAGTTCCGACCTGTCGCACTACCACCCCTATGCCGACGCCGAAGCCATGGACCATCACACGCTGCGCGCGCTGGAGGCGTGGGATTACTTCAGCATGGCGCGCAACTTCGGCGCGCGGGTATGGGAAGCGTGCG